>JACMIM010000113.1 GCA_014381165.1 Roseiflexaceae bacterium | reverse complement strand
TCGTGTTCTTCGTGGTAAAAATCTTTCCGGCCTTTGTGTCGTGGTCGCTTCGTAGTGAGTGGTTTACCGTGCGTCCATCACGGCGTCGATACTGATCAGGAGATCGGGAAGCAACAGCGAGGTAGCGTGCTGCCCGCGCGTGAAGACGCCATGCTCGGTGTAGGCGTCGCCCGCCAGCTTTAGCACCGTGATTGTCTCATCTGCGGGGTGGACGATCCAATACTCAGGGATACGCGCCTCGGCATAGTCGGCGCGCTTCACCACGGTATCGCGTGCAACATCATCGGGGCTGACGATCTCGATCACGAGATCGGCCCCAAGCCAAAAGGCGTTTTGGTTGCGCGGGTCGTTGTGGTTCAGCAGCAGCAGCAGATCTGGCTCGCGGAACTTGCCAGGGCGAATTTGCAGGCGCAATGGCGCGTAAAAAAGTTCGCCGCCGATGCGCTCGATAAACGTGAGCATGGCGAGAAACAGCAGGCGTGAAATCGCCTGGTGTCGTCGAGTCGGCATTGGGAGCACCTCGATCGTTCCGTCGGTATATTCGATCATGGAGCGGCTGGCATTGGTCATCGCAAGATATTGCTCAGTCGTCCACATCCCTTGGATGGGGTCGAGGTAGAACAGCTCGGTGTCGGCGCGGCTGAATGTACGCAGCCCAGTGCTGAGTTCGGCAACTGTGGTCATGGCTTTCCTCCTATTTCCACTCAGTATAGCTAGCTGCCGCGCCAGGCGCAACTTCCGCCGAACTCATAACCACGAAGAGCATGAAGAACACGAAAGACACGAAGGCCGGAAAGAAATATGCTCTTACATGCTTGTGCGGTCTTCTGTGTTCTTCGTGTTCTTCGTGGTAAAAATTGTTATCCGGTCAGCCCCCAGCGGTCGCGCACGCGGCGCTCGATTGGCGCGAAGATAATACGGTCGATCGCGACGCCCACGAAAATAATTAGCAGCATGACCGCCATCACCTGCGCGGCATCATTGAGATCGCGCCCGGACTGAAGTAGGTTGCCCAGGCTCAACGTGAAATACAGCAACTCACCGGCCATCAGGCTGCGCCAGGCGAACGACCAGCCCTGTTTGAGGCCACCGAGAATCGCTGGCAGCGCGGCGGGCAGCACAACTTGGCTGTAGATCGAGGGGCCACGCGCACCTAATGTTCGCGCCGCCCGTAGGAAGATCGGCGGCGTATTCTTGACGCCAGCCTCGACACCAAGCGTGATCGAAAACAGTGCGCCCATCACCACGACAAAGATAATCGCCCGCTCGTTCAGGCCGAACCACAAGATGGCCAATGGCAGCCAGCAGACGCTTGGCAACGCCTGTAGGCCCAGCACCAGCGAGCCGACTGTCTCCTCCAGCCACTTTACGCGCCCGATCAGCAGGCCCAACGCCAGCCCGATTACGAGCGAGATCGCATAACCCACAGCGAGCCGCCGCAGGCTGACCAGCGTGCCGGTCACGAACAAGCCCTGCGCCAGCCCGCTCCAAAGCGTGGCCAGCACCTCGATCGGGCCGGGCAGCAGATACGGCGGGTACAAGCCGCTGCGCGCAACCACCTCCCAGACCGCCAGCAGCGCCGCATAAAAGGCGATCCGGCGCAGCCAAGGCATCACGGCAGTTGGCCATTGTCCAACATCTGTTATCGGTTGTAATACAGCCATTATGTCATCCAATAGCCCGGCGCTTCGGCGGGGAGTTGCAATATCGCCCAATAGCCCGGCGCTTCAGCGCCGGGTGTTCAGCGCCGGGTGTTCAGATCATCACCCATCGCCGCACGCAGGGTTGCAGTGATCTGGGCAGCCTGCGCGGCCAGGGCCAGATCGTCGAGCGAGCGTGGGCGCGGCAGTTCGATGCGAAAATCGGCGATAATTCGGCCAGGGCGTGGCGAGAAGACCAGCACACGGTCGCCCAGCGCCACGGCTTCGCGCACATTGTGCGTGACGAACACAATCGTTTTGTGGGTCGCCGACCAGATTTCTTCTAGCTCGCTGTGCAGGCGGTCGCGGGTCAGTGCGTCGAGCGCGCCGAACGGCTCGTCCATCAGCAGCACCGCCGGATTGAGCGCCAGCGCCCGCGCGATCGCCACACGCTGGCGCATACCGCCGGAAAGTTGGTGGACGAAGCTGCGCTCGAAGCCCTGCAGGTGGACGCGCTCGATCAATCCATGCGCTATCACTGCCCGCTCTTTACGAGAAACGCCGCGCTGCCGCAGCCCAAACTCCACATTATGCTGTACGTCCAGCCAGGGAAACAGCGCCGCCTCCTGAAATAGCAGCACGCGGTCGGTGCCAGGGCCGCTGATCGGCTGCCCCGCCGCCGCGACCAAGCCGCCGCTCGGCTGATCCAAACCCGCGATGATACTGAGCAGCGTCGATTTGCCGCATCCCGATGGGCCAAGCAGGCACACGAACTCGCCCGCCGCAACTTCAATCGAGGTGGATTCCAGCGCCGTGAGCAGGCCTGCGCGGGTGGTGAACTGCTTGCTGACCTGTTGAATCGAAAGCGGGATGCCGCCACTCGCTGCAGTCATGATTGTGTCCTGCCGCGCCGTTGCGGCTACACCTGTCGCGTGTTCGAGCATGAGGCTCCTTCCACCAAATTCGCAGGATACTATCTTTAGGAGTTACGCAATTGCTTATGGGCTTTCATTTCGCCTGCAGCGGGCAAGGAAATAATAAGTAGTTGTTTCGGTTTTGGTGCTTTGCACCAAAATCGAAACAACAAAGATAGACTTTTTATGCTGCCGCAGGCTGAAGTCGCCAACTGCGTAAGTCCTAATCTTAACGCACCAACACCCATAGAGACACCAGCCGTGAGGCTTTAGCTCGGGGCGACCGGCGCGAGTCCTTTGGCATTCAGCACGGCGTTGAGCGGATCGAGCGCATACAGCCCGCTTAGATCGGGCTTGTCCGTGCCCAAAAAGCCCAGCGCAAAGGCGTCGTCAGCGGATTTGAACAGCGTGTTCGCCAGTGGATCGTATGTGACCTCCAGCTGCGGGTAGGCGCTGTCGAGCACCTCACGCGGCAGGGCACTGCCGGTAATTCGCTCGATTTCGGCGTTGACAATGCTCTTGGTGGCTTCGTCGTTCTCCGCGATGTACTGCACGGTGGCCACATGCGCCTCCAAGAAACGCGTTACCACGTCGGGGTACTGCTCCAGAAACTCACGCCGCACGATAATATTCGTGGTGACAAACTGGCCTTCCGGCCAGATCGTCCGCTCGTCTATAAAGACCTTGCCGCCGCCCTCCTGCACGAGCCGCGTGGCCCACGGTTCCGGCACCCACGCGCCGTCAATCAGGCCTTGCTGAAACAGCGTCAGAATATCTGGGTTTTGGGTCGGCACGATCTCGACCGTGCCGCCTTTGTCGGCAGTGGAAAGGCCGTTCTGCTGAAGATAGAAGCGTAGTGCCACATCCTGCGTGCCGCCAAGCTGAGGTGTCGCCAGCTTCTTTCCTTCGAGATCCTTTGCGCTGGCAATATTCGACTCCGGCCGCACCACAAATGAAGCTCCACCACTGGACGCGCCGGCGATGATTCGCAAGGCATCGCCTTTGCTCTGAACATAGCCATTGATCGCCGGGTTCGGCCCGATATAGCCCAGATCGACCTCGCCTGCGAACAACGCTTCTATCAAGGCCGGGCCAGCATTAAACGTGATTGTTTCCAGCGCAACACTTGAGCCAAATGCTTGCTGGAATGTGCCTTCGGCGGTGCCGACAAGGGCTGCGGCGTGGGTCAGGTTGGGAAAATAAGCTAGCCGCACTTGTGCTGGCGCATTCGCCGATGTCAATTCAGGGGCGAGCGATGCCTGCTGCTCGACCGGCGCGGACTCCGATGAAGCCGCCGTTGGCGCAACGGCTGCCGGAGCCGCTGTTGGCGCAACGGCGGCTGGCACTTGCCCGCACGCCGCGAGCACTAATACGGTCGGTAGCAGCAGGTTGAGCGGGCGAAACAATCTGGTGGTCATCGTGTGCTCCTTCACTTGAACTGTGGCGCATCGCCCAACCCGGCGCTGACGCGCCGGGCTATTGGGTTTACCTCGCCTGGTATGCAGCCCGTAGGACTTCGGCCACCTCGGGCCGGGTGAATTCTGGCGGCAGGTTTTCGCCGGCGCGCAGCAGCTCGCGCACTTTGGTGCCACTCAGGATGAGATGGTGCGATCGGTCGTGTGGGCAGGTGCGTGCGGACACAATTGCCACACATGTCTGGCAGTAAAATGTGTGCTCGAATTTAATCGCCGTGATCTCGAGCGCGCCCGGTTCCAGCGAGTCGACCAGCTTTTGAGCATCGTAGGTGCCGTAGTAGGAGCCTACACCCGCGTGATCGCGCCCGACGATAAAGTGGGTGCAGCCATAGTTCTGGCGCGAGATCGCGTGCAGGACAGCCTCGCGCGGGCCGGCGTAGCGCATGGCCGCCGGGTAGGCCGCCAGCAGCACACGGCTCGGCGGGTAGTACTGCTCCAGCAGCACCTCGTAGGAACGCACGCGGGTGGCGGCCGGCACGTCGTCGTCCTTGGTCGCGCCGACCAAGGGGTGCAGCAGCAGGCCGTCGATCGTTTCCAGCGCGACTTTCTGCAAGTATTCGTGGGCGCGATGCACGGGGTTGCGCGTCTGGAAGCCAACAATCGTCTGCCAGCCGCGTTCAGCGAAGGCGGCACGCGTTTGGGCGGGCGTGTAGGCCAGCTGCGGAAAGCTGGGCACGCTTGCCGCAAGTTGCCAGACTTCGCCGGCCAGCAGCACTGGCCCCTGGCGGTACAACCGTGCCACGCCGGGGTGCGCCTCGTCGGTGGTTTGGTAGACCAACTCGGCCTCGCGTGGCACGTCGATCTGGTACATTTCGCGCAATTCCAACAGGCCGACCAGTCGCCCAGCAGCGTCCTGGAGAGCGACTGGCTCACCCTCGCGTAGTGCGGCTGCCTGCTCCGCACTTGCCGCCAGCGTGATTGGGATCGGCCAGAGTGTGCCGTCGGCTAGCTTCATCTCGCTGATCACGCGCTCGTGGTCGGCGCTGCCCAGAAAGCCGGTCAGCGGGCTGTACACACCGGTGGCGATCAGTTCAAGGTCGGCCAGAGCAACCTCGTTCAGCGTAACGCGCGGGGTAGCCTCTGCGCGCGCCAGCGCATCTTCCAGCGCCGCGCCCACCAGCATCCGGTCGATCAGCCGCCCGCCGTGGGGTGGAATCTGTGGTGGCATAGCAAATCCTTTGTCATTGACTGACGCGCCTGGCGGGGTCGCGTGACCACGTTTCTTCTTATACGCCCTACAGGTGTATTCCGCACTCGACCTTGCCGCTGCCAGCCCAGCGCCCAGCGCGGCTGTTTTCGCCGCTGGTTGGCTGGGTACACGGTGTACATCCCAGGCTGGGGTAGCCCTGATCCAGCAGCAGGTTGTACGGCACATGATGCGCCTGGATGTAGCGCCAAACGTCGCGCTCGCTCCAAAAGGCCAGTGGGCTGATCTTCAGCAGGCCATGTTTAGCGCTCCACTGAAGCGGCTCAGTCGCGGCACGGGTCGGCGATTGGTCGCGGCGAATGCCGCTGATCCAGGCGTCGAAGGGGCGCAGCGCTTCAGCCAGTGGCGAAACTTTGCGAATACCGCAGCAGCGGTCGGGATCGCGCGCGAATAGCTGCGGGCCGAACTGCACATC
>JACMIM010000112.1 GCA_014381165.1 Roseiflexaceae bacterium | reverse complement strand
TCCCCCGGCGCTGATGCGCGGGGCTATGGGTTTTTGCATGTTAACTTAATTCCCCGGCGCTTCCGCGCCGGGAATAGCGCGAACAGCAACCCGCTGTTCGCGCTATTCTTTTACCACCCGCGTACAACCGCCGCGAATGTCTCCACCCCCTTGCCGCCTTGGACGCGGCGGCGCGGGTAGGCCAACGGGTCGCCATAGTCCTCATCCCAGCGCGTGGTGGTGGCATTGGCGTAGCCAGCCTCGCGCACCAGTGCGATCGTGTCGGTAGTATAGCGCCCGGCTGGGTAGCAGAAACTGTTGACCTGGAAGCCTAGCCGGGCCTCGATGTCGAGCTTGGACTGGGCGATCTGGCGGTGGGCCTCGGCCTGATCGATGACTGTGAGATCGGGGTGATCGAGGGTGTGCGCGCCGATCTCCATACCGGCTTCGTGTAGCTCGGCAACCTGCTGCCAGCTCATGTAGCCTGGCTGGCCGACAAAACTATTGACGATATAGAACGTGCCAACAAAGCCGTAGCGCTGTAGCGCTGGCAGTGCCTCGGTGTAGGCGTCGAGGTAGCCATCGTCAAACGTCAGCACAAGCGCCTTGGGCGGGCAGGCCGCTTCGCCCTGAATGCAGCGCTGCGCGGTGGCCATGGAAACCGTGCTGTAGCCATTCTCGCGCAGCCACGCTAGGTGGGCTTCGAAGGTGGCTGGTGCGACTGAAAGCGCGTAGCCCAATGAGTCAAGCGCGGGATCGACCGTGCGGACGTAGTGGTACATGAGGATTGGCACTGGCCCAGCCTGGAGCGGCCCTGACGGAGTCGCTGTCGGTGGTGCTGGCAGTTGGGCCGGTGGGGGCGCAGGGTCGCCCGCGACCGCCAGCGCAACCGGCCCGCCCTGCGCGGCGACGGTTGGCTGCATGACCTGCACTGGGGCTGTGGGTTGCGGCAGATACAGCGAGGCCGCCATGCCCAGGCAAAGAATATTTAGAAAGATCAGGTAGAGCGCCAGCCACGAAAGGCGCTGCGGCTGCTGTCGCTGCGGCTGCTTGATAGCGCGGCGAACGGTGCGTGGGTTACTCATTGGGTTCTCGACAATAATTACCCAGATCGTAGCACGCCTGTGTTGGTGCGTCAAGCTTGCCAAGTGTGTGTTCGCGGGGTACAATGACCGGAACGAGCGCAGCCGTGAGCACAGAAAGGAGCAGACGTATGAACCGCAACGTTTGTGCCCTGCTGTGTGATACGGTCGCCGTTCGCTCACTGCGCTAATCTTCCGGCTCTCGGCCACGTTGTGGTTCGAGGGCTATTTCTTTTTTTGGCGCAGCAACGGGGCTGCGTCGGCTAGATTACTGGCCGAAAAGGCCGGTAGGAGGACGCTCATGGAGGTTGTGGTCAAGTCACGTAACGGCAAGGTTACCCAGCGCCAGCACGAGTACATCGAGGAAAAGTTGGCCAAGCTTGAGCGTTACATCGATCAGATCGCCAAGGTGACGATCGAGGTGGCCGAGGAGCAGCGCCGCAACGAAGGCAATGTTCATCGCGTGCAGGTGACGCTACTCGGCGAGCATGGCATGATGCTACGGGCCGAGGAGTGCGCGCCCGATCTGAACGCTGCGGTCGATGGCGTCGAGAACGCGCTGAAGCGCCAGATCAAGCGCTACAAAGATAAATACTGGCGGCGCGGCAAGACCCGTCGGCAGTCTGGCGAGATTATTGACGTACCCAGCGAGTTCGCCCTCAACGGTGCGAACAGCCTGGACGACGATGATAGTGATATTCCGCGCCTTGTCCGCGCCAAGGAAATCTATACCAAGCCCACGTTCAGCGACGAGGCGGTCGAGCAGATGGAACTGCTAGGCCACGCCTTCTTCATGTTCCGCGACGCCGACAGCGAGCAGATTTGCGTGGTCTACCGGCGCAGGGACGGCAACTATGGCATGCTGGTGCCGGCCGAGGGCGAAAAGTCCTGATTCTCTCACCCTAGCCCTCTCCCAGCGGGAGAGGGCTGGGGTGAGAGGCGGCTACGGATCAGCATCACTACACAGCGCTGTAGTATCGTGGTTAGCCAATAGCCCGGCGCTTCAGCGCCGGGTACGGGGTGCTGGATACAGTCTAAATTCATGCCAACCCTGATCTTCGCCGACGACACCACCTTCCGCCAGCGCGTGCTGGCATCGCCGCTGCCGGTGCTGGCCTGCTTCACCGCCGAGGGTTGCACCGCCAGCCAGGCGTTACGCCTGCTGCTCCAAGGCCTCGCGCCCCGCTACATCGGGCAGTTAACCTTTGTGGAAACGGACGCTGGGGCAAGTGTCGCCGAGCAATTTGGCGTGGCGGCGACGCCCTCGCTGCTGGTGTTCCGCCATGGCGACGAAGTGCTGCGCTCGGTTGGCTTTCTGCCCGCGCCGCTGCTGGAGTTGCTGTGCGCCGATGCTGCCCAGGCCAGCGGTGAGTATTCGCGCCAATGGGCACCGCTTGAGGAGCGCTTCGAGCAGGCCGCGCTGCTGCCGCTGCTCGACGGCTTGGGGTTGCGCTACCAGCGCCAGCACCAGATTATCAATTGGCCGAAATCGGCGCGTAGTGGGCGGATCGACCTGCTAGTGCATGACGAGGGCGGCCTGGTTACGTTGATCGAGAGCAAACGTGGGCTGCGCAGCGAAACCGACCTGCGCGCGGCAGTACGCCAGGCCCACAGCTACGCACGCGCGATGCAGACAGCTTCGTTTGTGGTGGCCGCGCCGGCTGGTTTGTGGGTTTATGCCAGCCATGGCGAGCGCGCCCTACTGGAGCAAGCGTTCAGCTGGCTTGACTTAGAGCAGGGCGTAGCGCCATTTGGCGAGCTGCTGATGTGGCTGCGGGCACGTTCGCTGCATGCCGTACAAGGAACGTGATGCTACTCACAACGCCATTGGCCGCATTGACTGGTGGTAATTTGCACACTGGCCTGCCGATCAGCGCGGATAGCCCATTGGTGCTTGATAAACCGGCCCGCGACCGGCTGGTGCTGAACGATCCGTCGTGCGCGGCGCTGGTGCGGCGGGTGATCGCGCCTGAAGACATACACCCTTGGCGAACTGCGTTCTCACGCTTTCTGATTGGGATACCGCACGGCTGGACTGGCGGCACGCTTGGGCATGGGCTTGCTGAAGATGCTGCATGGAGCGGTTTAGCCACTCGTCACTTTGCGCTGGCCAAATACCTACGACCGCGCGAGCAGGCCCTGCGCGAGCAGCCGCATGGCGCGTTTTGGTGGGAGTTGCCACCATACTCCGTCGATTGGTTCGCCACGCCGTCGATTGTTTGGGCGAGTACAGCGCAGGAATTGCGGCCCGCTTTTTCGCTGGAAGGTGCATACCTGCTCGCTGGCATCGCCTTCACGACCGCGCCAAGTGCTTTTCTGCTCGGCTACTTGGGCAGCGCGGCCGGGCGCACGGCGGCGCGCACACTTGGCGGGCTGGATGCCGAGACGCTGTCGCGCCTGCATATACCCCAGCTTGGCGACGAAGCCGAAGCGCGGGTCGCTGCGCTAGCCGAGCAGTTGGTGGAGCACACAGCGGAGCTGGCGGCGCTTGAGCAGGCCACGCGACAGAAGATCATGCGCGACCTCGCGCCAGCTGGGGCGACGGCGGGGCCACGGCTGTTGCAATGGTGGCAGTTGAGCTTCGAGGAATTCCTGAGTGAGTTAGCGCACCGTTTCAAGGGCGATGTGCCATTCCGCTACCGCGAGGGCTGGCAGCAGTATCTAAACGAGCAGCGCCGCGCCCATTTCGCCAGCCAGGGCGGCATCGCACAGCTTGAGGAGCAGCTGAACCAACTCTTCTGAGCCGGAAGATTAACCACGAAGAACACGAAGAGCACGAAGGCCGGAGAAATAGTTATCCGAACC
>JACMIM010000111.1 GCA_014381165.1 Roseiflexaceae bacterium | reverse complement strand
CCTGCTGCTGCCCCGTCAGAAGGTGGCCAGCAGGTTGTCACCTGGTATTATTTCGACCAGAACAACACCGATGAGCAGGCGAATGAGCGTGTCGGCAATACGTACATGCGTGAATCGATCGAAAAGTTCAACGCTGATTTCGCGGGCAAGTTTACCCTGGAGAATCAGCCACAAGGCTACGACCTGACCACCAAATTGGTGACGGCGGTGCAGAGCGGCGGCGATGCCCCCGATGTCATGGCCTGGTACGATGCAGATTTGCGCTTGTACATGCTCAACAACACAATTCAGGATGTCGAATGGGCTAAGAGCGAGCCGTGGTTTGCCGACCTCGACCCGAACGCCGTTGAGGCATGCACCGTTGACGGCAAGCTTATGTGCGTGCCGATCGCGCAGTCGCCCTGGCTGGTGGCGTATTACACCGACATGTACAAGGACGGTTTTCCAAAGACCCCCGAGGCACTGCTCGAGGCCAGCGCGGCGCTCAAGGCCGACGGAAAGTACGCGATGACGTACTGGGCCAACACCGCCTTCGACGGCGAGGCAACATCTCGCTATTTCTTCATGGCGCTGTCCTCATTCGGCGGCGGCTATGACGACGGCACCGGCAAGATGTTGCTGAACCGGCCCGAGAACGTCGAAGCGATTAGCTTCATGCGCCAAATCGCGACGGGCGGCTACTCGCCTGAAGCAGTGTTCGCAGGCAATTTCGAGGAGGAGCAAAGCTTCAAACAGGGCACAGCTGGAGCCTTTCCAGTCTCCTACGCGGTAGCACGCAACTACCTGCACCCGCTGACATCACCAGACGGTCAGGTATTTGACTCGAACTCGCCACAGGACATCGAGGACGCGGTAGCGGCGGGTGCTCTCGGGGCCGCGCCGTTCGTCGCGCCAGAGGGCCAAACACCAGGTTGCACACTTCAGCTCTACGGCCTTGTCGTACCGCGCACGGCCAAAAATCTCGAAGGTGCCAAAAGTTATATCAATTGGGTTATGACCGCGCCGAACACGACCGACTGGATCGCCCGCACCAATGGCGGCCTGCCAACCAGCAAGGCGCTACAAACCGACCCAGCGTTCAATGGCCCGCTCGCCAGGCAGGCGGTCGAAGCCGCAAGCGCAAGCGCATGCCGCCCATGGTATGGATCGCTTGCGCATATTCCCGAGGCAAAAGCACTGATCACCAAGGTGATCTACGATCTGCTCAAGACCGACCCGACCGCCGATATCGCCACCGCGCTCACGGCGACCCAGGACGAGTACAACAGCCAATTTCCATAAGGATGGGAGTTACGCAGTTGCCCAAAAGCTTTCGTTTCTCCTGTGGAGGGCAAGGAAAAAGCCGCTTTGGGTGAGCCTTTTCAGCCAGTTTTTTGGGTACTCGATACATATGCTACGACCTACCAAACGGGCGCGCTTGTTACCATTCTGGCTGCTATTACCGGGACTTCTGGTCGTCGCGGGGGTGCAAATCTACCCGGCGTTGTTCACGGTCTACCTTGGCTTTCACAGTGTCGAGCCGAGCAGCGGGCAGTATATCTTTCGCGGGCTTGCGAACTTTCAGCGCCTGCTGCGAACCAGCCTGTTCTATGAAAGTCTGGGCCATACTGCTGTATTTCTGATTGGTTACGTGGCGCTGACGCTGGTTGGTGCGATGCTGGTCGCGCTGCTGCTCAACCAGCGGCTCCGGTTGAGCGCGGTGGCGGTCACCTTAATCTTTATTCCGTGGGTGCTTTCCGACGTCGTCGCCGGGGTGGTTTGGCGGCTGTTCGTGGTTCCGGACTACGGGGTGTTCTCACCGTTCTTCGCCAACCCGGCGATTTTTGGCGGGTCACAGGGCATCTCGGTGCTGACCTCGCCGCCACCACCGCCGCTGGTGCGCGGGTTAGCGCTGCCGCCCGCGCCCGCGATGCTGTGGCTAATCCTAGCCTCGACATGGAAAGCGCTACCGTTTATTAGCCTGCTGCTCCTGGCCGCGCTACAAACGGTACCCGCCGAAGTGCTGGAAAGCGCCCGAATCGACGGCGCGAACCATTGGCACGCCTTTCGTGCTATCACGCTCCCGCTGATTCTGCCGACCGTGGTGGTGGCGCTGTTCAATCTGCTGATCGGCGGCATTAACGGTGTAGGCATGGTGTTTAGCATGACCAGCGGCGGGCCGGGCAGCGCCACCACGGTGCTGAGCTACCTCCTGTATGTCATCGGCTTTAGCCGGATCGACTTTGGGCTTGCGGCGGCGCTTTCACTGTGTATGACGGTGATCAACATCGCGCTGGTCGCCGTCACGATCCGTGTTTCAAGTGTTGGGGAAGAGGAGTAGCATGGCCATACGAGCACAATCCATAGCACCTTTCCGGCGGCGCAAGCATACGCTAGCCGTGTTGCTCAATTGCGCGCTCGTGCTCATCTGCGCGGTCATGCTTTTTCCGATCGCAAGCACGCTGGTGCTTTCCCTCAAGCGCGAGGCCGATGTCCACCGCCAGCCCCCGCTTCTGCTGCCGTGCGACACGGCCACCGCATCGTTCGATATCGCGGCCTGTCGGTTCGTGGCCGAGGGCTATGCCCGTGTCCTGCTCCTGCGCGAAAGTACAACGGCACCCGGTTTTCGGATCGAGGGCCGAATTTGGACGACGTATTTGCCCAACACGATTTTGTACGCCAGCAGCTCCGCCGCGCTGGTAACGCTGCTCGCTGCGCTTTCGGCCTACGCCTATTCGCGCTTCCGCTTTCGCGGGCGCCGTGCATTGCTGGTTGGCACCTTGCTGGTAAGCGGCGTTCCACTGTTGACCATGTTGCTGGCGCTGCTACAAGTCGGCAATGCGTTGCGGCGCACGCTGCCGGGATTCGACGACCGCGTCTTTATGATTGTCGTTTATATTGGCTTCGAGCTGCCGTTCGCGATCTGGATTGCGAAGAGCTTCTTCGACAGCATTCCGCGCGAGCTTGAGCAGGCCGCACTGATCGACGGCGCGACGCCGCTGGGCGCGCTCGGTCGCATCGTCGTGCCGCTGGCTGCGCCGGGTTTGTTTTCGGTGTTTTTACTCTCGTTCGTGCAGGTTTGGAACGATTTCACGCTGAACTATTTTTTGATCAACCAGCAAGCCTTTCGCGGCGCGATCTATGGCGTATACGATTACATCGCAGCCTCAGGCATTTCGTACAACGCGCTCGCGGCGGCCTGCGTAACGGTGGCGCTGCCGGTCGTTGTGGTGTTCCTGTTCGCGCGCCGAGTTTTCTTTCTGGCGATGCTGGAAGGTGCGGTGAAGGGTTAGGTATTCATATATTCTTTCGACTGCCGGCTCGCGACCTGCACGGCTCTGCGCGAGCGGGCACATTAGCAAGGAGGTGCGGCGCCCCAAGATAACAATATATGCCGAGCCGTGTCAGGAAAGGAAACGGTTATGAACAACGCATCAATCTTCCTTGACACAGATCACGTCGAAGAACAGATTGCATGGCTGCGCAGCCTCCGGCCAGAAAGCGCAGTCGAAGAAATTGCCCAGCTGCTGACCAACGGTGCCGCCGAAGACCTGCTCTGGGCTGCAGGCGCGCTTGCCGCTGCACGCCACCTCAACAATCAGGCCCGCAATCTGCTAGGCTTCGTTTCGCATGCTATGATCGGCTGC
The DNA here is from genome assembly GCA_014381165.1 of Roseiflexaceae bacterium. Lineage (GTDB taxonomy): Bacteria > Chloroflexota > Chloroflexia > Chloroflexales > Roseiflexaceae > JACMIM01. The sequence goes on along the minus strand of JACMIM010000111.1, from coordinate 1,432 downwards.
GAGGACGCCCGCCGCCTTGCCCACGGTCAGCCGCGCCACACACGCTGGCTGCTGATCATCCAAGCGTTGTACCAAGTCGTCTGCGATCTGCACGATCCATGCTTCGCCCCTTCGGCGCTGCCGCCGTTCTGGCCCACCCGCGAACAAACGCTCGACGATTCGCTTACGCAGTTGCGCGCCGACGTGCGCTTCGGCGAATACATGCGCGCCGACCACCGCTTGAGTGGGCTGGCTGAGGACATGCCGCGCGCCGCGCTGGTCGACCTGCTGCTCGACATTGGTCTGGAAGGAATGATTACCGACGACCATACCCTTATTACGCCGGTTCTTTCGCTGGGTATGGTAGATTTTGTCGGTTGGAAACACGGCTTCGACATGTTACGCTGGGGATTACGCTACAGTGCGAGCTTCCCGCGTGAATTCTGCTCGTATGACCGGGCGAGGACGTTGCGCGAAAGCTACGGCTTAGAACACGGCGCGCCGGAACACGAGTTCCAAGCCGAGCGCGTTGCTGGGCTGTGCGCCGCCTTTCACGCCGCCGCGCCCGCCGAACGGCCCGAGCTTGCCGCCCGCGCGCTTGCTCGCCAAGGCTGTTCGCCTGCGACGGTGCTGGCCGCTGTGAGCCTTGTCGCCGCCGACTGTTACCTCATGACCGAACCCGTGCCGCACGGCGATTACGATGCCGTAAGCCGCGAGGTTGCACCGATGCATATCAATACGACAACTAACGTGCTACGTGAGGCGCTCCAGTCGATGAGCCCTGCGACCCAAGCGCTTGCTGCAATCCAAGGCGGCAGCCTACTGGAACGTGGCCCAAGTGTGCTGGACGAGCAATTCCGCTTTGTCGCATTTGTGCCCAGCCGTGCGTACCCGTATGAGGAAGACGTGCGCGCGCTAGCAGGTAAGCAACCAGCGGCGCTGCTGGAAACGCTGCGCAGGGCGCTCCCCGCCCACGACCAACGTACTGCCACGGCGGCAGTCGCCGCGTATGCAGTCACAGGCGCGTCACCTGAACCACTGATTAGCCTGCTGATCGCCGTTGCCTGCACCGACAACGGCACGCTACTGCACAACTTCAAGCACTTGCATGCCACAGTTCAGGAGTTCTATGCGTGCAAACTGCCCGATCGCTGGAATTTTCTCCTTGCCGGGACTCGCTTCATTGCCTGGTACGCTGGGGTCACAACCGAGGCGTATAAGCGCGCCACGCTGGCACTTGAGTTGACCCAAGCGGCGGCCCTTTCGGCTCGGTAGTCTGGGTAGCGCTTCTTGCAACGCTGCGAGGTAATCAGGACTTTCGCTTGGTACCGAAATTTACTCTTTTCTTAGCAGTTTTTTGCGCAGCTGCGCAAAAAACTGCTAAGAAAAAAACAATTCCTTGCCCGCCGCAGGCGAAAAAGTCGCTTTAAGCGAAAGTCCTGATAATGTATCT
>JACMIM010000110.1 GCA_014381165.1 Roseiflexaceae bacterium | reverse complement strand
GCGGCGGCGTGGCGAGCGGCACCAGTAAATCATAGAAGTACATGCTCTCAAGGCCAAGCATCTGCTTGCGTAGGCGAAGATCGCGGTATGCGGTTGGAAGATGCTGGTGAACGGTGTCGATCAGGGTGTGGTACACCGAGCTTGGAATCGCATCAGGGTCGAGCGCGGCTTCGAGTGCGGAATTATAGCCGCGTACCCGTGCGTTGAAAATGTTGGCTCGGACAGCGCTATTAAGCACCGCGGCGAAGGTGGTTTGGTGTGATTGGTAGGCTACACCATACTGCTTCCACGCCGTTCGCCGGACATCTCGATTAGGCTGCTCCAGCAATGCCCACAGCTTCCCGTGGCTCAATGCGACTTCTTCGCCATTCTGGTCGCGGATCGTCCCGAAGTGTAGGTCGGCATCGTTGAACGCGCCGAAGATGGTTGCCGGTGATTGAGCCATTTCGCTGGCCTGGGCAATTACGGCTTCAACTTCAGCGGAACGCGTATGAGCGCGTAGGCGGCGCACGTTTTGCAGATGGTAGCGATACAGTTCAAGTGTGGGTGTCGTCTCAAACCAATCTTCGAACGTTGCGTCGTCGTCGGCCAGTAGTTCTGGCCGAACAAACGCCGTTGTCACGCGAAAACGCGCTTCAAGCGCACTCACGCGGTCGAAGCGGGCCTGATTTGGCGAATGTGTGGTGTCCTCATCACGCCGAAAGAAGGCGTATGCGATGAGCCGATCGAGCACGGCATTGACCGTGTCACGCAGTGTGAGTGCGGCAAGAACTGTTGCGCCCGTTTCGGCAATGCGCCCCGCGAAGGCAGCAAGTGCGGGAAGCTGCCCTTCCACCGTGCGGTAATCTTGCTCCCACAAGTCATCGCCCGTGTAGAAGCTATCGAGACTCCAGATGTACGCTTCGTCGACTTCGGCACGTGTGCGAACTGCTGTTGCCATACGCTGCTCCTAACGTATACTGCGCCAACATTTACGACAGGTTCACACACGAACGACCGTCGCTGTTGGCTAACCTTCCAGCGCGCATCCCGTCAGACGCGCTCGGCATCATTCTAATCCCCAAGCACGCGCGCCACCTGCCGCGCGATCACCAGTTCCTCATTGGTTGGCAACACCAGCACATGAACGGCGCTATCCGGGGCGTGAATCACTGTTTGTTTAGAGGTGTTCGCCGCCGCGTCGAGCGAGACGCCCAGCCAGCGCGAGAGTTCGCAGACCCTGGCGCGCACCTGGGGCGCGTTCTCGCCGATGCCCGCCGTAAACACCAGCGCATCCAGCCCGCCCAGCACGGCGGCCAGTGCGCCAAGCTCGCGGGCGATCCGGTAGCAGAAGTATTCCACCGCCTGTTTCGCCTGTGGCGCGTCGCTGGCTTCGAGGTCGCGCATGTCGGAGCTGATGCCGGAGATACCCAGCAGCCCCGATTTATGGTACAGCAGTGTGCTGAGTTCATCCGGCGTCATGCCCTCCTGCTGAAGCAGGTACAGCAGCACGCCAGGGTCGATATCGCCGCTGCGCGTGCCCATGACCAGGCCGTCCAGCGCCGTAAAGCCCATGGTCGAGGCCACACTTTTCCCCGCAAGCATGGCGCACATGCTGGCCCCATTGCCCAGGTGGCAGACCACCGTGCGGCCTTCGGCGGCGCGTGCATCGACTGCGGGCAGCGTTGCGGCTATATACTCATACGACAGGCCGTGGAAGCCATAGCGCCGCACGCCGCGCGCATACAGCTCGCGCGGCAGCGCAAACATCTGCTCCAGCGGCCCCTGGCCAGCGTGAAAGGCCGTGTCGAAGCAGGCCACCTGCGGCAGATCGGGCAAGCGCCAACGAATCGCTTTGATCGGCACCAGATTGTGTGGCGCGTGCAGTGGAGCCAGCGGGATGAGCGCCTCCAGCTGGGCGATCACATCATCGGTCACTGGCACTGCCGCGCTAAACGCTGCGCCGCCATGGACGACCCGGTGGCCAACCCCGGCCAGTTGTGTGCCGCCGAACAGCTCCGGGAATTGCTCGAACAGCACGTCGAGCACCTGCTCGTGGTTAGTGGCGCTGATCTCCTGCTTAATTGGTGCCCTCTGCGCATCGCCAGCGATCGAAAGCCGCGCCGGTGCGCTGCTCGACGCCGAGTTGATCCGGTCGACCTGGCCGCGCCTCACGACTGTTTCGCCCGCGAACACGGCAAATTTTAGGCTGGAAGACCCAGCGTTGAGAACGGCGATCAGGCCCTCGGACATACTTCCTCCGATAAAGGTTTTTGATGTGCGGACACCACGCGCCGCGCGGCTGAAGCCGCTGGCTGGGGAAACGAAGCCCGCCTGCGCGGGCTAAAACATTGGCTTCAGCCCGCGCAGGCGGGCTTCGTAACGGTAGCCCGCGCGTTCACGCGCCGGGCGGGTTTCTCCCAATTACACGATCCGGCTGGCGTTGTGATTGGCCACCAGCATGCCCAGCGCGCTGCTGGCCATGCGGGCGAGTTCGCCATCGGCGCGGCTGGTCAGCACTACCGGCACCTTTGCGCCCAGTACCACGCCAGCCGCCAGCGCGTCGGCCAGGTAGACCAGCTGCTTGAACAGCATGTTGCCACTTTCCAGGTCGGGCACCACAAGGATATCGACTTCGCCCGAAACCAGCGAGGTCATCTTCTTGATGCGGGCCGCCTCCGCCGAAATCGCATTGTCGAAGGCCAGCGGGCCATCGAGAATCCCGCCGGTGATCTGGCCACGGTCGGCCATCTTGCACAGCGCCGCCGCGTCCAGCGTCGAAGGAATCGCCGCGTTCACCGTCTCGACCGCCGAAAGAATGGCGACTTTGGGTGTCTCGACGCCGATGATTTTGGCGAAGTCGATCGCATTCTGCACAATATCAACTTTCGTGGCCAAATCGGGCTGGATGTTGATCGCGGCATCGGTGATGAACAGTGGTTTATGGTAATCCGGCACGTCCATGGCAAACACATGGGTAATACGCCGAGCTGTACGCATGCCGCCCTCGCGCGAGATAATCGCCCGCATCAGTTCATCGGTGTGCAACGAACCCTTCATGATCATCTGAACATTGTTGGTGCGCGCCAGCTCGACCGCTTTGTCGGCGGCGGCATGGCTGTGCGGCACTTCCACGATCTCGATGCCGCTCAGATCGGCCCCGATCGCGTCGGCAGTGGCCTGGATTTTATCGCGTGGCCCGATCAGCACCGGCACGATCAGGTGTTGTCGCGCCGCCTCCAGCGCACCGCCCAGCGAAACATCGTCGGTCGGATGCACGACGGCCGTGCGCACGGCTGGCTTGCCGGTGGTCAGCGCGATCAACTGGCGGTAGTGGCGGTAGGGATCGTGCAGCTCGACATTCGGCAGCCGCATGGCGGCAAGCCGCACCTTGACGGTTGGTGCTTTGACCAGGGCGCTGCCGCTGAAGACCTCGCGCCCGTCCTGGTTGATGGCGCTACAATCGAGCGTTGCGGTTTGCGCCGAAATATCTTTGGCGCTGACCCGCACCTGCACGCGCAGACGGTCGCCCAGGCGCACCGGCACGCCAAAATTCAGGGTCTGATTGAGGTAGGTGGTACCGGGGCCGGGCAACTTGGTACCAAGCAGTGTCGAGATCAGGGCCGCGCCCCACATCGAGTGGCCGACCACACCTTGGGTGCCGTTGGCGTTGGCATACTCTGCGTCCAAATGTACCGGATTCAGATTGCCCGAAAGCGACGCGAACAGCTGAATATCCTGCTGGGTCAGCACCCGCTCCAACGCGGCCGTCTCGCCAATCTCTAGCTCGTCGATCGTACGGTTTTCGAGGATGGTGTCCATCAGTGCTCCTCGCAGTGTGTGTATTCGGTGATGTTCCTCCCTATACTAGCACGAACTGCACCCGCACCGCGCATCGAGAAATGAAAGAACCACAGAACCGCAGAACTGCCAAACCGGTTCGGCAGTTCTGCGGTTCTGTGGTTCTGCGGTTAAACGCGTTGTGGCTCCGGGACGACCCCGCCGCCACGCGCGGTTGCGCCAATCACCAGGCCAGCGCAAATCAGTACCACGTTCTTGATAATATATTGGCCTTCCAGTGTTGGCGCGATCGGTGTGAGTGTAAAGACTTCGCCAGGGTACAGGAACAGCGGCGTGACCGTGCCAAGCATCTGCACCCACAGCAGCAACAGCGTCAGGCGAATCTGCCAGCCCAGAATCAGGCCCAGGCCGATCACCACCTCCCACAGCGCCAGCACCGGCAGGCTCACTGCAGCAGGCACCAGCCCGAAGGTCAGATCACTGATTGTGCGTGTGGCCAGGTCCTGCGCCGGACTCAGGCCGGGAAAGAATTTGAGCAAGCCAAACCATAAAAATACAATGCCAAGACCGATCCGTAGCAACGGAATGCTGTAGCGCGCCAGCCAGCCAGTTATCTGGCGATCAACCCGCTCGAATGTGTAGAACACGCGCGCCATCACGAACTCCTTGTAATTGTGAATTCAATCACATATAGCATAGCGTAGAGTTCGGTCGGCGTCAAGGGATTTTCTTCACAAATGCGGGCGTGGTAGGGC
>JACMIM010000109.1 GCA_014381165.1 Roseiflexaceae bacterium | reverse complement strand
GAGGTGCTCCCCCCGGGCTAGCGCAACGCCTTTGGTGGGGCGCTCCAAACCTCGCTTTTCTTGCTTTTTTGGCGGCGGTGCCCCCAAAAAAGCAATAAAAAGATCTTGGGGGTGGCGAAGCCACCCCAAACCCCCGCAGGAGGCGACCTTGCACTCGCCTTGGTTGCTACATGCAAGGAATTGACAAGTATATTGAATAGTGCTAGTATCTAAATACTTCAATTCTATGAAGTATTTAGGTATATGAACAATACACAACATACATCGCAGCGGGCAGACGAACTTAGCATTTCATTAAGCCAGTTTATTGCCGAGGTCATGCGCTATGACAGCGACGAAATGCTGCGCCTGCTCAAGCGCGAGGATCTTTCCATGCCGCGTGTCGGCGCACTCAACGTGGTTGCGCGCCGTGGTGCAGTATCGATATCCGATATCAGCGTGTGCCTTGGTCTTTCGCTCGCGAATACCAGTATGTTGGTCGACAAATTGGTTTGCACGGAGTTTGTCACGCGGGTTGAAGACGCCAGCGACCGACGCCAAAAGCTCATCCGGCTGACGGAGAAGGGCCGCATGTTCGTCAGCGAAGTGCAAACCACGCGGGTCAACCAGGTTGTCCAGCGGATGCTGCTTTTGCCGCCAGAACTGCTTGATCGCACGATTGCTGTGCTCGCTGATGTTACAACCCAGCTTGCCGATTCCCCCGAGCGCGATGTGGCCAGCAGAAGCGACATCGTGCCGCGCTTGTAAGTATCGAACGAGACGACGAGCCTACCCCAACACTTCACTGGCGAGGATGCGGGAGAATACCTCTCCCCACCACGTTCAGCAGGTGTTGTCGGGTAGGCTCTTGTTGTGTGAAGCTGAGAAGGCCATTACACGGCGCGGGCGACATGCGCCACGCACCCAGAAGCTATGTTTGTAAAGGAACACGATATGGCAGCAACCCGTAGTCCCGCATTATCACGCTCTGGCGGCGAGCGAATCGATTATGCGGCGATCTTGCCGCACTCAACCAAGCTCCTGATTCTTGGCGCAGCGCTGCTCAGCCTATTTCTTGCCGCGCTGGATCAAACCATTGTCGCAACAGCGCTCCCCGCGATCGTTCGTGATTTCAATGGCATCGATTTGGTAAGCTGGGTATCGACTGCGTACCTGCTTGCAAGCACCGCGATGGTACCAATCTATGGCAAGCTTTCCGATATGTATGGGCGTAAGCCGATCCTGTTGTGGGGCATCATTGTCTTTCTGATTGGCTCGGCGTTGTGCGGTATTGCCGGCAGCATGATCCAGTTAATTACATTCCGTGTCATCCAGGGCATTGGTGCGGCAGCAATCACATCGACAGCATTTGCCACCCCGGCCGACCTATTTGCTCCTGCCGACCGGGCCAAGTACATGGGGTTGTTTCCGGCCGTCTTTGGGATAGCAAGTGTGATTGGGCCATTTCTTGGCGGTGTGTTGACGGATCAGATCAGCTGGCATTGGGTGTTCTATGTCAATCTCCCGCTGGGACTGATCGCACTCGCCTTTATTGTTATGAAGATGCCGAAGCTGGCCAGTGGCATACGGGCGCAGATCGACTATCTTGGAACGGTGCTGTTGATTGGTGCGGTGGTGCCGCTCATGCTGGGCTTGACCATGGACAAAAATACCTATGCCTGGTCCTCGCCACTGATCCTTGGCCTGTTTGCACTAGGGATCACCTGCACCGCGCTCTTTCTGTTTGTCGAATCGCGCGTAGCCTCGCCAGTGATTTCGCTGAACCTGTTTCGCAATCGTACATTCAGCGTTGGCGTGATCGTTTCGGTATTGAATGGCGCAGCCTTCTTTGGTGCGGTGCTGTTTCTTTCGCTCTTTTTGGTGAATGTGCTTGGGCTGACGGCGACACAGGCCGGTGTTGCACAGATTCCGCTTATGGCAGGCTTTGTGTTGAGTAGTAACATCAGCTCGCTGTTGGTGCAGCGCTTTGGTCGCTACAAGCTCTTCATCATGGCGGGCTTTGTGATCATGCTGGTCGGCTTCGCACTCATGGCAATGATTACAATGTATACCAGCGTGTATGACATTGCCTGGCGCATCTTTCTTGTTGGCCTCGGGCTTGGCCCGGCGATGCCGCTGCTGAATCTAGCGATCCAGAACGCAGCATCGCCAGCGCAAATTGGGGCCGTCACCGCGAACCGCCAATTCTTCCAGCAGCTTGGTCAAGCGCTTGGTGGTGCGGTGTTCGGCGTCATTTTGACCACAACGCTGACCGCGCAACTTCAGCAGAACTTCGCGCCAATTGTGCAAAACCTCCCACCGGCGGCACAAGCACAGCTTGACCCGGCACAGTTCCGTAATAGTGTTGGCGGTGGCGAAGTCACAGGCCAGCAGCACGCTATCGGCGATCAGATTTCGGCTGCTGCGCTTGCGCCACTTGCCCAGCAGCGCACGCTCATCCAGGCCGCACTGGGCGATGGCGATGCCGCAGCCCGCGAGCAGCTGCTGAGCAGCCCGACGACAATTCTTGCCGTTAGGGAGCAGTTGCAAGGCAGCAGCGGGGCTGATCCGCAAGCGTTGGCGCGTGCCAATAACGCGCTCGACGACGCCGAACTGCAAGCGCGGCAGCGTGCGCAGGCCGTGACGCAGCAGGTGGATACTGCGGTAAAACAGTCATTCACCACGAGTATCACACGTATCTACATCTATGCGTTTGGTTTATCGCTGTTGGCACTGGCTGTCATTGCGCTGTGGCTGCCAGAGGTTCCGCTTTCCAAAAGCCGTAGTGCTGCTACTCCCGTAGCCACCGAATAGCACGGGGAGGCGTGCCGTAGCCGAGGAGACATGTTCGCCGTACCAACAGGTGTCGAGCATTGCCCGAAGGCGGAAGAAGCGGCAGCATTCGTAACTGTAGGACTTACGCAATTGCCCAACAGGTTTCATTTCGCCTGCGGTGGGCAAGGAAACATCGAATAATTGTTTCGTTTTCGGTGCTTTGCACCGAAAAACGAAACAAAAAAGTCCGCGCCCACTCCGCACCTTCTTAGGGTACCGTCACCACGAACTTGCCGGCCACATGTCCAGCGGCGCTGGCTGCCTGCGCTTCCGCTGCCGCATCAAGTGGGAAAGCTTTCGCGACCGGCAGGCGGAGTGCGGTCGTACTCCACGCCTAATGGGTTGCGCATCACATCAAGACCATTGCCAATTGTTGTAGATGCTCATAGCGACCAGCAACGGCAACAGCCTTAAGATCATCCTGGCAACAAGCCCCGCTCCCAAAAGCGCTCGCCACCGACCTGGTGCATATAGGCACTCGCCGTTGCCCGCATGACCGCGATGGCCTCGTCGCCGCTGACTTGGTGGCCGAGTTGGCTGTGCGCGAGTTCGTCGATTTGGCTGGTGTAGGCGCAAATCGCACGTAATTTACGCTGGAGATGCGGAGCGATCGCCACAGTAACCGGTCGCAGATCGCCGCCGACCTGGGCCAATCGTCGATCTAGTTCACCTTCACGCACCACATAGGGGAAATCCTCATACAGCACCTGGGTTGGCCCCCAGCACTCAGCCGCCGCCTGGTAGGTGATCAGATGATCGACGTGGCTGCCCACGCCGAGCGGCGCATAGAAGCGGGCCACCGGTAGCCGCTCGCGCAGGCCCGCGAACACATCGCGCAACGCCAGCACGAGCGGGTCGCCAGCGGCGGGCGTTCCAAAGAGCGTCTCGCGACGGTCGTAGACTGCGGGCTGGCGGTAGAGTGCATCAAGCATGCCGACCAGCAGGCTATCAACGTCAAGCACCGCCATCGAGTCCTGGTCTTCGCGCAGGCGTGCAGCCACCGCCTCAGCGGCACTCAGGCCCCACTCGCGATGAAACTCCTCAGCAAGCGTACTGAAGGGACCAGTAGCCGGCGGCGCAGCGGTGCAGATCGTTACCACCAAAACAGCTTCGCCCGCCGCGCGCTGCCCTGCGATGGCTCCGCCGCACGAAAGCGATACATCGTCCATGTGCGGCGACAGGTAGACGTGAGCGTATCGACCGTGGAGTTGGCGTAGATCGTGAAACAGCATGAGCACTCCCATTCCTCACGTCGTGAGCGTGACCTTCGAGAGACCGCGCGGGGTATTCGCGTCGATTCCGCGCGCAATCGTCAGGTGGTGACAGAAGAGTTGTGCTGGCAGGATGCTCACAATTGGCATCAGCCACGGCGGCACCTTCGCTGGCAGCTGAAGCCCAATCGTAGCGGCCTGTAGTGTCGCTTCGTCGTCGGAAAGCGCCAGCACCTGCGCGCCGCGTTCGCGGGCGAGGTGGGACAGCAACGCGGTTACTGCCGCAGCACCAGGGTCGCTGGGCGCGACCGCCAGCACCGGAAAGCCCGGCTCGATCATGGCGATCGGGCCATGCTGAAACTCAGCCGTCGAGTAGCGGTCGGCCACGATATAGGTTAGCTCCTTGAGCTTGAGCGACCATTCAAGGGCGGTCGCGAAGTGGTACCCGCGCCCAAGCACGACGCAGCGCGACATCTCGCGGAAGTGCTCGGCTGCCCGTGCGGCCTGCTCCTCCAGCTCGAGTGCTTGGCGTGCGGCCTCTGGCACGCGCTCCAACTCCGCGACCCGCCCAGTATCGCCCGCAAGCGCGGCAGAAAGCATGGCAAACACGAGTAACTCGGCAGTGTACGTTTTCGTGGCCGCTACAGAATGCTCCACCCCGGCCCTGATATCCAGCGTGTACGCCGCAGCGCGGGCAAGTGGCGAATCAGGATCGTTGGTGACGGCAAGCGTCATGGCCCCCTGGCGCTGTGCTTCCGTGATCACGCCAACAATATCGGGCGACTGGCCCGACTGCGAGACGCCGACGACCAAGGCGCGGGTGAGCTGCGGCGGCCGCTCGTACACCGTGAAAAGCGAGGGGGCCGCAAGCGCGACCGGTAACTTGTTGTAGGCACCCAGGATATACTGCGCATAGATACCGGCGTGTTCAGAGGTTCCTCGTGCCGCGAGATACACATACTCGATCTCGCGCGCATGAACCGCCGCCGCCACCCGCATCACTGCGCTCATCTGCGTTCCCAGCAGCTCCTGTAGCACAGCGGGCTGCTGCAAAATTTCAGCGCGAAGGGTCATAGTTCCTCGTTATTCCGCTTGTTGGCGCAAAGCGCCAACAAGCGAAACAATAGATTTAGGACTTACGCAGTTGGCGACCTCAGTCTGCGGCAGCATGGAAAAGCTATCTTTTTTGTTTCGTTTTTGGTGCTTTGCACCAAAAACGAAACAATTATTCATTATTTCCCAGGACTTTCGCTTGCTACCGAAATTTACGCTTTTCTTAGCAGTTTTTTGCGCAGCTGCGCAAAAAACTGCTAAGAAAAAAACAATTCCTTGCCCGCCGCAGGCGAAAAAGACGCTTTAAGCGAAAGTCCTGATTTCCTTTTTCATTTGAGTTGAGGATTACCCACGCCCGGTATCGAGGCCGGCAGGTGCCCGGATAGGGGCCCATACCCCCAAAGCGCGTCTGCAAGCGCCTCGATAGCGGGTGGCGTAATACTATAGGTGCAGAGGTATGTTGGTGCCTCCGGATAAGCCGCCAGATCGTAGGGCAGCCTGAGTGCTACAGCCACCACTCGCGTCCCGCGCCGCAGCAGTTCGCGCACCAACGCAGCCTGGCCAGGGCGCACCGTTGCGTTGATCGTGCCAACGATCACAAGGTCGTAATCTGCCAGCCGCGCGACCAGCGCTGCGACTTCGCTTGGCGTGGCATCCACCGGCATACGCAGGTCGTCAAGACGAGCGTGGTAGCGCCGCACCGCTCCCGCCAGGTCGCAGCGCTCGTAGCTCGATGTGTCGGCAGGTGTCAGGTCGGTGGTTTCGGGGACAACCACAGCGACCAAGGCATCGGCGTGAAGGCGCAATGGCAGCAGCTTGGCCTGATCGCGCACCAGCGTCACCGCGCGGGCTGCCACCTCGGCGGCAAGCGCACGGTGTTCAGCACAACCGACCACGCTCAGGTCGGGTTGCGCCTGCTGGGCCAGCCAGCCCTTCAATGCCAGGATTCGCCGCGCCGCTGCTGCCAGCTCGCCAGGGGCCAACTGGCCGCCGCGCGCTGCCGCGAGTAGAG
>JACMIM010000108.1 GCA_014381165.1 Roseiflexaceae bacterium | reverse complement strand
GCGAGTGCGCCAACCAGTGAGCTACGCCTGCTGTATGTTGGTCGACTGGTCGAAGCGCAAAAGCGGGCCAGCGATGTGGCGCGGGCGCTGTGTCAGGCGGCCTGCGAGCTGCCCGGCGTGACGGCGGCACTGTATGGTGCCGGCGGCGCGCGGCCCGCAGTCGAGCGCATTATTGGCGCTGCTGGGGTGGGCGAGCGCGTGCAGCTTGGCGGCGAGCTGCTGGCCGACCAGGTGCAGCCGACAATGCTGGGCGCGCATGCGCTGGTGTTGCTTTCCGACTACGAGGGCCTGCCGATCGCGCTGTTGGAAGCCATGGCGTGTGGACTTGTGCCAATTTGCACGCCCATGCGCAGCGGCATCGGCGAATTGGTCGAGCACGAGCTTACCGGGCTGCTGGTCGCAGATCGCGGCGACGGCTTTGTCGCGGCGGTGCGGCGGCTGCGCGATGAGCCGGGGCTTTGGCAGCGGCTCAGCTTGGCGGCGCGGGCGCACGCGGTGAAGCACTATGGCGAACTTAGCGCCGCCCAGCGCTGGGCGGAACTGTTGAGCAGCCTGCCCAACACGGCGGCGCTGCGCGAAGTCGAACGGCCTTGGCGGCTTCAGTTGCCGCCTACTCACCCGGCATTTGCCCGCGAAGATCACCGCGGCCCGCCAATTGCGAGCGGCGTGTTGCGGCGCGGGCGTGTACTGCTTGGCGAGCTGCGGCGGAAAAGATCGGGCCGATGACACCACTCATGGGATTGTTACAAACCTGGATGCCGCCTGGCCTGCTGCGGGCGTACCGGCGGCTGCGCGGCGACCCGCGTGCGACTCAACCATTCACCCTGCCGACGCGCACACTTGGGGAGCTTTTTCCGGGCGCGGCGGGCACCGCCCTGATTCCGTTGGAGCTAGCCGCACGTGCTGACCCATGGGCCGTTCCTGCGGCAGAGCTGCTGGCGCTGGCGGCGATCTGCCAGGCGGTGCAGCCGCCGCGCGTGTTCGAGATCGGCACCTACACCGGGGAATCGACCAGGGTTCTGGCGCTGAACAGCCCGCCTCAGGCCATCGTCGAAACGCTCGACCTGGCCCCGGACGAGTACGAGCGGCGCGTGGGCCGCACAGCACACTTTCAGCCTGGTTCGGCCTTTCGATACACGGGCCAGGCCGACAAAATACGGCAACACCTGCTGGCTGGCCCAGCGTTCGACTTCGCGCCGTTTGCTGGCGCTTGCGATCTGGTGTATGTCGACGCCAACCATACCTATGCGGCGGTGCAAGCCGACAGCGCACAGGCATTCAAGCTTGTGCGCCCAGGCGGTGTAATCATCTGGGACGATTATCGGTGGGACGACGCGCACCCTGAGTGCTATGGCGTGACCCGCGCCCTGAATGAGTTGGCTCGAGCGCGCCCGATCTTCCAGATCGCTGGGACGCGCTTTGCAATCTTTTTGGAGCATCCATGACCATGGACACCGACGCGGCGCTGCTGATTCAGACTGAAGCTGCGCTGGCACCAGCTATGCACCAGGCGGCTCAACTGTTGTTTCAAACGCTCACACGCGGCCTGAGCGTGACGGTTTGCGGCAACCGCGCGAGCGGTGCGGTGGTGCTGGCGGCGGGGTTGCCCTATAGTGTGTATCTGCCGCCAGGCCGGCCCGGCGACCTGATGCTGGTGATCATGCCTGAAACGCCGCCGGATGATCTGGCGGGCATGGTGGCGGCTGGGCGCAAGCGTGGCCTCGTGGCGCTGGCCCTGCTCAGCGAGGCCTCCGCCCAGCTGGCCCCCTGCGTCGACCTCGCGCTGCTCATTCCCAGCGCCGATCCTGGCGCGGCCCGCTTGGCCATGGTGGCGGTGCTGCGCGCAATTTCACCCACGTCCGTCCCAACCCACTAGCCCGGCGCTTCAGCGCCGGGGCGGCTTCAGCGCCGAATCGACAAATAACCATGCGCCGTGCAGTTTTTCTCGATCGCGACAACACGATCAACGCTGATCCCGGCTACCTGTCCGACCCAGCGGCAGTGCGGCTGCTACCGGGCGCGCTGGCTGGGCTGCGCCGGATGCAGGCTGGCGGGTTGCCGCTCATTTTGATCAGCAACCAGGCCGGCGTGGGGCGCGGCTACTTCGACCAGGCGACGATGTGGGCGGTACATGGCCAACTGGTGCAGTTGCTGGAGGCAGGCGGCGTGCAGCTGGCTGGAGCCTACTATTGCCCGCACACGCCCTGGGATGAATGTCCATGCCGCAAGCCAGCTCCCGGCATGCTGTTCCAGGCCGCGCGTGAGCACGAGATCGATCTGAAAGTGTCGTTTATGATCGGCGACAAGCCTTCAGATGTCGAGGCAGGCCGACGAGCGGGCTGCCGCACGGTGTTGATTGGCGCAGCCTCGCTCCCGCCGCGCTCGCCATTTGTAGATACAGTATGCCCTGACCTAACAGCGGCGGCGGCGTGGATATTGGGCACGGTTGAGGTCTGATAGAATGCAAGCTAAAGGTTTGCGTGCCGCCACAACCGGGCGGGCGTTTGGTCGGCGATGCCGCCACAACCGGGCGGGCGTAGCTGCGGGGCTTGCCCCCGCGTACCACTCTATTGCAAGGAGCACACAATGACCCACGAAGCCCTGATCGCGGCGATCCAGGCCGGTGACACGCCGCAGGCCGTTGAATTGCTCGACGCCACGCCGTCGCTGGCCGAGGCGCGTGCCGAAAGCGGTGTCTCGCTGCTGCTCATGGCGATTTACTACGGCCAACCAGAGATTGCGCAGGAGATCGCCGCGCGGCGCGTGCAGATCGATGTGTTCGAGGCCGCCGCGCTTGGCGACGATGTGCGCGTGCGCGACCTGCTGGCCGACCAGCCCGAGCAACTCGACGCCGCCAGTGACGATGGTTTCACGCCGCTGGGCCTGGCCGCCTTCTTTGGCCACGAAGATGTGGCCGACCTGCTGCTGGGCCTGGGTGCCTCACCAGATATCGCCTCGCGCAACGAGCAGCGTGTAGCCCCGCTGCATTCTGCCGCTGCCGGCCAGCACCTGGCGATCGCTCAGTTGCTGATCGACCGGGGTGCGGATGTGAACGTGCGCCAGCAGGGCGGCTTTACCCCACTCCACGCGGCAGCGCAGAACGGCCAAGTCGCACTGATCGAGCTGCTGCTCGACCACGGAGCCGACCCACATGCCACCACCGATGCTGGCAAGACGCCGCTCGACCTTGCCAGCGAAAGCGGTGCGACAGCGGCAGAGCAACGGCTGTCAAGCACCCAATAGCCCGGCGCTGAAGCGCCGGGGCCTGGCACAGGGTTTTGCGCACACTGGGCGCAGGCGGGTTGAAACCCGCTGCTGCTATTCAAAACGCGCTGAAGCGCGTTGCGGCAATGGAACGCGCTTCAGCGCGTTTTAGCGTATCAGACACCGGATTCATCCGGCGGCCGTGGCGGCGGCGCACAATTTTACGTCGCACCCCAGCGCCGTGCTCGCTTGCACCGTCAATCGGCTTCTGGTACACTGGCTCACCGGGCTAGGCTTGTGGGAGCAGTATGGAGCTTGCTGAGTATCAGGTGATGGCGGCGGTCGAGGATCGCCACTGGTGGAGCGGTGGCATTCGCGCCATCTCCGCCGCGCTGATCGCGGGCGCGCTGGCTGGGCGACGCGATCTGGCTATCCTGGACGCCGGCTGTGGCACTGGCGCAAACATCCGCTTTCTGCAACGCTACGGCCACGTCCAGGGCATCGACATTGCCGCGCTCGCGTTGCAGCTTTCGGCTGGGCGTGTGGAGGCACCATTGGCCCGGGCCTCAGTGCTTGAGTTGCCCTTCGCCGACGCCAGTTTCGATCTGGTCACATCATTTTATGTGCTGTACCACCGGGCGGTGCCGGACGAGACAGTGGCGCTGCGCGAGGCAGCGCGCGTGCTACGGCCCGGCGGCTGGTTGTTGCTAGCTATGCCAGCCTATGAGTTTCTGCGCAGCAAACACGACCGACTGGTACACACGCGCCGCCGCTACACCCGTGTTCAGGTCGACGCGATGGTACGCGCGAGCGGCTTTACGCCTGTGCGCAGCACCTACGCTACCACGCTGCTGTTTCCGCTTTCATTAGCCCAGCGCCTGCTCGAGCAGGCCGCGCCGCAGCTGGAGGCCCGCGATTCTGACCTCGCGCCGCCGCCCGCGCTGCTGAACGAGGCGCTGCGCTGGCCAATGGCCGCCGAGGCCGCATGGATCGGGCGGGGTGGCACGCTGCCCTTTGGCCTTTCGATTTTCTGCCTCGCGCAACTGCGCGGGTGAGTGAGGATTGTGTGCAGGATACCCTAGATCGGCTTTCGGAAAACCCGCAAGCCTGGAATGTGCTGCGGAGCCTGGTCGAGGCCGGCTTTCGTGGTGAAAAGGCCGCGATCGCCCGCGAGCTTGACCCCTGGCGCGATGTCGGGGCGCGCGCGTTTCTTGACTTTGGCTGTGGCACTGGCGAATTCGCGCCCTGCTTTCCGCCCCAGCACTACACCGGCGTGGATCTGGCCGCCCATTATGTGCGCTGGGCCAGCCGACATCGCCCTGGCTATTACGCCGTCGCCGACGGCACGGCGCTGGCACTGCACTCGGCTAGCTTTGATGCGGCGCTGGTCTGCGGCGTGTTTCACCACCTGCCCGACGAGATTGTGCGGGGCGCTGTAGCAGAGCTGCACCGCGTGCTGAAGCCCGCCGCAGTCATGCTCGTGCTGGAGGACATTGCGCCGCCGGATGCGTGGAATCTCGCTGGCAAGGCCATGCACTGGCTTGATCGCGGTGGCTTTATTCGCTCGAACGCTGATTACCGCGCATTGATGGCACCACACTTTCAGCCTAGCCGTGAGTACAGCATCCGCTCAGGTATTTGCGATTACGCGGTGTATGTGATGCAGCGCGCCGAGCTGCGGCATTGACAGAACGCCCCACTACAAAGCCACGGCTCCAGCCGGCTGGCCGCCGCGCGGCGCTCGTGCAGCTGCGCCGCGCCACCTTCACAAGGAAACGTATGCTGCTGTTTGCCCTGCTGCTGACCGCGATCTGCCTGACTGTTGCTGGCGAGCTGCTGCTGAAGGCAGGCGTCGACACCGTGGGCGAGTTTACGCTTTCCTTCGATGTGCTGTTCCGCACGTTTACCGAGTGGCGCGTGGTGCTCGGCTTCGTGCTGATCTTTGCTGGCTCGCTGTTCTGGCTTGGCGTGATCTCACGGGCTGATTTCTCGTTCGCCTACCCGCTGCTGGCGTTGAGCTATGTGATCAGCCTGGTGCCCGCCCACTACCTGCTGCGCGAGGAAATTGGCTGGAACCGCATCGCGGGCGCGCTGATTATTGTGCTGGGAGTGGTGGTAATTACATGGCGCGGGAAGTAGCGGCACAACATTCGCCACATACGCGACACGCAACACGCGACACGCACAACAGCGTTCGTCCGCTGGTCGAGGAGTTGCTGGCGCTGCTCACCTGGTTGCGCGAGTGGCAGCTGTGGGCCGTGCTCGCATTCGGCATTGCGCTGTGGGCGCTGGCCTACACCGTCCCATATCAGCACGAGCTGTACTTTGGTGGCGACCGCGCAACTGAGCGCCGCCACGATGACGCGGCATTCCTGAACATTGCCGAAGATGGTTGGGATCTGGCTCCAGAGCCGGCCAGCGATGCGGAGAACACCTGGCTGGTTTCGCCCGCACCGCCCTTCCGCTGGGCCTATGACGACGCACAGTTGACCCTGCCCGGCCTGGGCAATGGTGCCTGGCGCGTGACCATCCTGGCTGCCGGCCAGCCCACAGCCGGGCCAACCATCAGCCGCTGGAGTGATGGCACCTACACCAGCACAGTCGCGCTTGAACAAGAGCCACGCGCCTTTCAGCATGTATTTGCGACCGATGCCCGTGGCGACCTGCGGCTGCACTTTCTAACCCCGCCCTTCACACCGCCGGACGACCCGCGCCCGCTCGGCTTTGTCGGCTTTTCAGCGCTGGTTAGCTCGGTTGGGCCGCAAGCTATCCCGCTGCCGCAGCTGCTGTATCTCGCGGTGTGCCTGACAATCTGCTACGGCACGGCTCGCCGACTTGTGTTCGCGCCACACTCGGCGCTGGCGGTGAGCGTGGCCTTGAGCCTGCTGCTGGCCCTGGCCCTGGCGCGCTGGCGCATCCACCTGACTGGCATCACTCCCGTGCTGGCCACAATGTTGGCCACATGCTACCCACTCGGCGCACTGATCGCACGCGGCACCAATCGTGTAGTCAGGGGTCAGGACGCCCTCAGCCCTCAGCCCTC
>JACMIM010000107.1 GCA_014381165.1 Roseiflexaceae bacterium | reverse complement strand
GAATATAATTTAGTGGTTGAATTATACGAGCATATTGATGTCGTTGATGATAATACACTTAAGACGAACAGTGATTGTTGAATGTCAACTAGAATTGTCGGTCGTAGGGCCCCAGAGCGCGTTTGGGAATTAATGGGCGCTATGGTACCTGCTGGGTTAGAACAATGATAATCGTTCAGGGCTAGTGGTGAGTCACCACGGTTCTGATTATACTTTTCCTCGGAGCGTCATTAGAAACTTTTTTTTGGGATACAATCGATTTAATAGCATTTTCCGAGTTTCTGATCATGCTCTTATTCGCGAGGGCGGGTATGTAGCGGATGAGCAGCCCGATCGTCCGTTCGTCGGGCTACTTTTGGTCGCCTGCCTCCTACTGGGGGGCGGGCGAATGGCTAATAAATCCGTTTTCCCAGTGCCGAAAGCGCGAATGCGACGGCTAGATCGGCAGTGGCGTTGCGGTCGTCCAGAATTGGGTTGACCTCGACTACATCCATGCTGAGCAGCCGGTTCGAATCGGCGATTAGCTCCATGGCTAGGTGCGCCTCGCGAAAGGAGATGCCGCCCAGCACCGGGGTGCCGACGCCGGGTGCATCGCGCGGGTCGAGTGAGTCCATGTCCAGGCTGAGGTGGAAGCCGGCGTTGCCAGTAGACACGCGCACGACTGCCTCCTCGATCACCGATGCCATGCCGCGCCGGTCGATATCGTGCATGGTGAACACATGAATACCGGAATCCTTCAACGCCAGCCGCTCGCGTGGGTCGATGTCGCGCACGCCCACCAGCGCGACATCGCGTTCGCGCAGCACCGGCCCTGCGCCAAGCAGACCGGTCAGGGCCGGATGGCCGCGCCCGGTCAGCACTGCGACGCTCATACCATGGATGTTGCCGGACGGCGTGATTTCGGGTGTGTTGAAATCGGCGTGGGCGTCCACCCAGATCAGCCCAACCCGGCGGCCCTGCGCCGCGCCCGCGACCGACCCAATCGCCAGACTGTGATCGCCGCCCAGCACCAGCGGGAACAAGCCCTCGCGCACCGCCGTGGCAACGCGCTCGGCCAGCGTGCGGTTCATGGCCACCAACGGCTCCAGGTAGCGCAGTTTTTCGCCGACATCCGGCGTGGCGAACTGCTCGGCCTGTGGCACCGCCAGATTACCCGTATCGTGTACCTGATGGCCCAGTTCCTCAAGCCGCTCTTTCAGGCCGGCCAGCCGGATCGCGCTGGCCCCCATATCCACGCCACGCCGTCCAGCTCCCAGGTCGACCGGTGCGCCGATGATGGCGATGGTACGCATTGTGTTCCTTTACCCGGCGCTGAAGCGCCGGGCTATTTGGCTTGCACCAGGGGTGCGATGTTACACGAAGGCTGCTTCGCGGTAGACGCCGAAGGCCTGACGCAGCACATCGCACATTTCGCCCAGTGTGGCATATGCCCGCACACAGTCGAGCAGCGCGGGCATGGTGTTGGCGTCGCCTTCCGCCGCCTGGCGCAGCGCTTCCAGGCAAGCAGCCACGCGCGCACTGTCGCGCGTGGCGCGGGTGTGCTGGAGCCGCCGCATGTGGCGGGCCTCGCCCTCGGCGTCCATTTCCAAAATTGGGATTTCTAGTGGAGCCTTGACCACATACGTGTTCACGCCGACAATGCCACGCTGCCCGCTGTCGATCTCCTGCTGGTAGCGATACGCGGCATCGGCGATCTCGCGCTGAAAGTAGCCGGTACGGATGGCCGGGATGACGCCGCCCTGCTGGTCGATTTTGGCGAAATACGCCAGGCACTCGCGCTCCATGCGGTCGGTCAGCGCCTCGACGAAGTACGAACCGCCCAGTGGATCGACGGTGTTTGTGACACCGCTTTCCTCGGCAATGATCTGCTGGGTGCGCAGCGCAATCGTGACGGCCTTTTCACTTGGCAGGGCCAGCGCCTCATCCAGCGAGTTGGTATGCAGCGATTGTGTGCCGCCAAGCACAGCCGAAAGCGCCTGGAGCGCGGTTCGCACGATGTTGATCTCCGGCTGCTGGGCGGTCAGCGAGCAGCCAGCCGTTTGCGTGTGAAAGCGCAGCCACAACGAGCGCGGGTTCTTTGCGCCACGCTCGCGCATGGTGCGCGCCCAGATACGGCGGGCCGCCCGATACTTGGCGATCTCCTCGAAGAAATCATTATGCGCGTTGAAGAAGAACGACAGGCGCGGCGCGATCGTATCGACATCCAGCCCGCGCTCGGCTGCCGCCTGCACATAGGCGATGCCATTGGCTAGCGTAAATGCCAACTCTTGCGCGGCGGTCGAGCCAGCCTCGCGAATGTGATACCCTGAGATCGAAATTGGATTCCACTGTGGCACATGCTCTGCGCCAAATGCCAACGTATCGACCACCAGCCGCATGGATGGTTCGGGCGGAAAGATATACTCGTTCTGCGCGATATACTCCTTCAAGATGTCGTTCTGAAGGGTGCCGCGTAGCTTGGCCCACGGCACACCGCGCTGCTCGGCCACCACCAGGTACATGGCCCAGATAATCGCGGCGGGCGAATTGATCGTCATCGAGGTTGAAATCTGGTCGAGTGGCAGGCCCTCGAGCAACAATTCCATATCGGCCAGCGTGGTGATCGCCACGCCGCATTTGCCGAATTCGCCCTCGACCAAGGCGTCGTCGGTGTCGCGCCCGTAGAGCGTGGGCATGTCGAAGGCGACTGACAGCCCAGTCTGGCCTTGCGAGAGCAGGTAGCGAAAGCGCGCGTTGGTTTCCTCGGCGCTGCCGAAGCCAGCGAACATGCGCATCGTCCACAGCTTGCCACGGTAGCCGGTCGGGTGGATGCCACGGGTGTAGGGGAACTCGCCGGGGTGCGCGATGTCGCGCTGGTAGTCGGATTCGGCCAGGTCGAGTGGCGTGTACAGCCGCGCAATTGGCGCACTGGAGGTTGTGATAAAATCGGCATCGCGCTCGGGTGTTTGCTCGAGCGCGGGCCAGAGAACCTGCTGCTGCCAACGCTCGTGCGCGGCGCGAATGTTATTGTGGTCGACCATTGTCCACTACTCCTCATCGATGTAGCGTTGGCGCATATCTGCGATTCTTCTAGTTTGGCATGATACCACACAGATTGGACGGTGACTGATGGATAACGAATCGCTGCGACGCCGCCTCGGCTTGAGCGCCGCCGCGACCGGCGCAGCGCTGCTTGGCGCGGCGCTGGCGCTGGCCTTGGTGCCGACCCGTACCCACACGCTCCGCTCACATGCTAACCCAGCCCGCATCTATGGCGAGGCGCTGGCAAAGCTGGCCGCGCTTCAGGCTGAAGACGGGGTGGAGGTAGTCGAGCACTGCCGTACCACCTTGCTCGAGCATGGCCAGCAAACCCAGCGCGCGATCGTGCTATTCCACGGCTTCACGAACTGCCCCTACCAATTCCGCGAGCTTGGCGAACAGCTGCATCGCCAGGGCTACACCGTGCTGCTGCCGCGCATGCCCCGCCACGGCCTGCGCGACCGGTTGGGCAGGCCACTAGCCGAGCTACGCGCCGAAGAACTTGTACGCTTTGTCGATCGCTGCGTCGATATTTTGGCTGGATTGGGCGCACACACCACGGTTGCCGGGCTTTCAGCAGGCGGCGTACTGACGGCCTGGGCGGCGCAGATGCGCGAGATCGACTACGCCGTGCCGATGTCGCCAGCTTTCGCGCCGGGGGGCGTCGGCCTGCGCGCCGTGCGAACCGGCATGCATGTCGCGTTGCGCACGCCCAATCGCTTTGGCTGGTGGGACGCCGTGCTGCGCGATCAGGACAGCGGCCCAATGTCGTCGTATACCTACGCGCGCCACTCCAGCCATGCATTTGCCCAAATTATGCGGGTTGGGGCGCTGGCGTTGGCCAGCGCCGCAAAGCAGCCGCCACTGGCCCGCAACCTTGCTGTGGTTTGGAATGCCGCCGACGAGCGCATCAATAATGCCTTTGTTGCCCAGCTGATCGCGCGCTGGCAGCACTGGCATCCGTCTACCCACACCTATGTGTTTCCAGCACCCATGGCACTCATCCACGATTTCATCGACCCGCGCCAACAGCTCCAGCAGGTAGCTGCAGTGTATCCGCAGCTGATCGAGGTGTTGGCTAGGGGCTAGGGGCTAGGGGCTAGATCTTGTCATGCGGTCGATCTGTTCTCGCAGTGTTGGATAGACATAATCGGTGTGCTGATCGGGTTGGGCTGGGTCGATGATATCATGATCGAAACCGAGTTCGCGGGGGAACTCGTAGTGAGCGGTGGGCTGTAGGCCGTGTTGCTGCCAGCGCGCCAGCAAATCCATCGTCAAGCCATTGTCCACATTGTCACACGCATTGGTGATCACAAGTGCGGCGCGGGCGGCGGGCGGGTGACGCTGGGACTGCTGCCGTACCGCTTGGCCCAGCTTCATGACCTCGGCGAAACCACGGGTCGAGTGGCTTGTGTAGCCGTGGTCAAGCCCACCATTGATCGGTACTTGCATGTTTGGCAACCGGCAGGCCAGCCGCATGGCCATGGTATTGATTGCTGCTGGCACCTGGTGTGTGCGAAATGCCGAGGCGATCTGCACGGCGAGATCGACATCGGCGCGCTGCTGGCACAGCCAGGCCGCGATCACGCCGCCCGCCGAGATGCCTGCCACGGTCACATGTTCGCCCAGCCCACAGGCGATATCGATGGCGGTATCGGCATACTGGCAGAGCTGTGCGGCAGTTAGTGCGCCCATCGCCGATGTGTTGCGATCGCGCAGGCCGTGCAATGGCATGCGTGGCACTAACACCGTGTAGCCCTGCGCGTGGAACTGTGGTGCGAGCTTGACATATTGCTCCGGGCAGTTGGTCATGCCATGGATAAGCACGATCACGCGCTTGGTCGCCTGCCCGTGGGCCAGCAGGCGCGTGCGCCCGTATGCTGCAACGTTGCCGTCTGTTTCTGGCAGCTCGAACGCGCGCAGCCGAGCCAGGGCCGTGTCGTAGCTGTGCGTTGGGTTCGGGCGTGCCGTCAGGTGCGCCAGATCGATCGGCCACAGCGCAAGTGCTGCGAGGCTGGCAACACTTGTGGCGGAAAGCAGGCCGATGCCACGCCCAAGCTGCACTGCGCGAGAAAACGACTGGTGGCGCATTACGTAACTCCTGTCGTTGGCTGTACCCCATATGTTGTGTATTGTACTGTATGCGAATACGGGTAGTATGCGCGATTAGTGCTATACTCTGATCCGCAATTCAGGAGTTGCGGCACCCAAGTTCGCGCACAATTTTTGGAAGAGAGGCGCACCATGGCACGACCGTCGAACTCTGCATCGCGTGACGATGCCTTTGCCCACATCAGTGCAGCAATCGCCCGTGGCGAACCGCTTGCGACGACGCTCGATCTGATTATGCACCGGACGTGCGATCTGCTTGAAGTTCAGCAGGCTGCCTTGTTTCTGGTCGAGGGTTCGCCGTCGGCTTTGCGTCTTGCCGCCACAAGTAGCGGCCTGCCAGAGGTGCCCGTGATTCGTTCACTCGACGTTGGCGTGGAAGGCTGGGTGATACGGCGCGGTCGCCCGATTGTGGTCACCAACCCTGCGAGTGATCCGCGCGTTGCTCCGCTTCCACACTGGAGCGACACGCTGCCGCCCGATGCCATCGGCGCAATTGCTGCGGTACCGATACGCAGCAGGGCGCGTTTGGTCGGCGTCTTGTCCGTGGTCGAGGGCAAGGGAACGAATCAGGACGACACGCCGTTTCACCCACTCGGCAATGCTTCCATGGATGATTTGCTGCCATTCCTGGCAGTTCTGGCCGATTTGGTCGGGTTAGCCCTGGAAAACAATGACATCTTCCATCGTCAAGAGCGCCGCACGCTGCTCATTCGGCTGCTCCATACCATTGCGGCCATACCCGCGAGTGAGTCGACGGAGACTTTGTCGCACACTATCACCGACCAGCTATGCATAATTCTCCAGGCCGAGATTGCCAGCATTTTACTACATAGCCCAGCGACAGATGAACTGATTGCCTTTGGCAGCAGCGATACGCCGCTTGGGCGGCTCCAGCGCGAACGGGGGCTGGATCACATTCCCCTGGCCACAAGCGGCCCGCTGCTCCAGGTGTTCCAGCAGGGCAATCCATTACGTATCGACCGCGCGGATGCGCTTACGAGCGTGCCAAGTACATCGATTGCTGGCATTCAATCAATG
Organism: Roseiflexaceae bacterium; assembly: GCA_014381165.1. Lineage (GTDB taxonomy): Bacteria > Chloroflexota > Chloroflexia > Chloroflexales > Roseiflexaceae > JACMIM01. The sequence continues at coordinate 4,181 of JACMIM010000107.1, read as the reverse complement.
CTGATTGTGCCACTCCAGGTCGAGGAAACACGTCAGGGCTTGGTCGTACTCGGCGCGGCGCGCACCAACGCCTTCTCCGATGACGACGTAAGCTTCCTCACATTTATCAGCGCACGGCTCGGCTACGCACTACACCATGATACGCTGACCGAGGAACTCGCGGCAGCCGAGCAGGCGCGCATCAAACAGGATGAGCGCGAAAGCCTGATCGCAATTATCGCCCACGATCTCAAGAATGCGTTGACGATCATCGCTGGCAGCAGTCATCTGGCGCTGCAACGCGCGGCGCGTGGCGACACGACCTACAGCCAAAAAGCCCTGCCAGTCGTGGTCGCTAAAGCCGCACAAGCGGTTCAACTGATCAATGATATGGTCGATATTAATAGCGTTGACGCTGGTCAGTTCCGCCTGTTCATTGCGCCAGTTGACTTGGTCGGTCTGCTTCAGGAGGAGGTGGAAGCGGCGCAAGCATTGAGCACTACGCATACCGTGGTGCTTACGACAGCATTAGCAGCGTTTGAGATTAGCGCTGATCGGCAGCGCCTCCGGCAAGTGCTTGGTAACTTGCTGGCCAATGCCATTCGTTACACGCCAGGTGGCGGTACAATCACTGTGCATCTCAGTGCTACTGGCGCGCAGGATGCACATGCAGCTGAACTTCCGCAGGAGGTACAAATCACGGTGGAAGATCAGGGCATGGGCATCGCTGCGGATGATTTACCGCATATCTTCGATCGATTCTATCGCGGGCGCGGCGAACATGTTGCCAGCGGATCGGGACTTGGACTCTACATCGTAGCGGAGATCATCGCCCAGCACGGCGGCAAACTCTGGGCAGAATCGGCGTTGGGCAGCGGTGCTCGTTTTCATATCACGCTTCCCGTAAGCCGACACACCACGGCGCTACGGGTAGCAGATCAGTGACGTGTGAGCACGGTAGACACATTGTCCGCCCAGCGCCGTCGCGGTTGATGTGGTCGTAGCGGCGTATTTCCATGTTGCTCTGCTTCCCCGACCATGCTGCCGAGTATGCTGGTGAGTCGGTCGAATTGGTTCGGCGGCACAACGGCGCGTGCGCCCAACTCCTGAAACAACTGCTGCTCGTTTTGGCTTGCGGTTGCTGCAAGCACGATAACAGGCGTGTTCAATAGTATTTGCAGCATGGTAATTGGATTGAGTCCGGGCGTCGTCGCGTCGAGTAAAATGAGGTTGGGCGCGAGTGGGACGAGCAGCCGTAGTGCTGTACTCTCGCCAATTTCGCCGACTATGGCTACGTTCGGCAGATGCGCCAGCATAGCTTTGAATGCTGCTCGGCGTTCGACATCGTCGCTCACAATGCAAATTCGTGTGGTCATTGTCGCTCTCCTGTACTATGACTATGAACAATGAGAAGTTCCTGTGATTGTTGCTTTCGTTTCAATGATTGAATAGTACCAGTCACCTGTCGCAGCCATATCATAAATCTGTCGCAAAGCTGTCGCATTTGATGTAGTCAAACCTCGGTCATTGGTCATTGGTTCTTCGCACGGGGGAGGCGTAGTGTGAACGAGCTTCCCGCGCCTATGCTGCTTTCCACCGCCACGCTGCCCCCCATTGCTTCGGTTAGTTCTTTCACGAGTGCCAGCCCAAGACCGGCCCCGCTTTGGTCAAGGGCGCGGGCTCCATCGGCACGGAAGAAGCGGTTCCAGATGTGCGGCAGGTCGTCGGGTGCGATGCCGCTCCCGGTATCGTTCACCTGCACCTGAATGTGATCAACATCTTCCGACACGACAATGGCGACAATACCGCCCGGTGGCGTGTGTCGGATGCCATTATGCACAAGATTGCGAACAACCTGCTCGACCCGCTCCTCGTCGGCAAGGGCGATTGTGGGATGCAGCAACGTTTGGGCAGCAACTGCGACCCGCCCATGGTGCCAGCCAACTGGTGCAAGTGTGGTGGCAACGCGCTCGACAACCAGTCCAAGGTCAGCTGGTTCCATTCGCAACGTCAGCCGCCCGATTTCCGTGCGCGAGAGCAGGAACAGATCGTCGATCAGGCGTTGTAAACGGTGTGTCTCCCGCTCGACTATCGCAAGTTCGGCGCGTATGTGTTTCGGCAAGCCATTGCGCTCGTGCAACACCGCGTCAAGGTAGGAGCGTTGCGTCGCAACCGGTGTGCGCAGTTCGTGTGAAACGCTGGCGGTGAGTTCGCGCTGTGCTTGGAGTAACCTAGCAACGCGATCACGTTCATCTTGCAGTTGGCGCAAGGTGCCGTTGAGTTCAGCGGCCATCGCGTTGAAATTGGTTTGGAGTTGCGCGATTTCGTCCTGCCCGCCCACAACAACGCGCGCGGTGTAATCGCCACGTCGCAGCGCGTCGGTCGCTTCGGCAAGCTGTTCGACCCGGCGCACGATCCGCCGCACCAGCACAAACGAGAGCAGGAGCGCTAGCGGCAGGGCGCCCACGAGCATCAGGACGATCAGCGCCCCGTAGAACGTGCCGATAAGCGAAAGCGCGCCCAGTTGCTGCACAAGCATGCCGTTTGCAACGCCGTACTGAAACCCAGTCGCAATCACAACCAGTGCCGCACCGATCCCAAACACCACCCCAAACACCACCATCAGCACGAGCACGACAACGAGTTGATCGTGGGTCAGCGCCCAGAGCAGGCGGCGCTGTCGCAGCCTATTCCACCAGCGCAACAGGCCAAACACGGCGCGAAAGGCCCCGTAGCTCACGCCGTGCAGCAGCAGTATGCCAACACCAAACACAGCGCCAAGGATCAATTCGTTCAAACTGAACCTGCCAATATCGATGCCGCTACTCCACAGGTATTCGAGCACCAGAACGGTGTACAGCAGGCCCATGCCAACCGCAAGATCAACGGCCGTTAACGCTTCAGCCCTCATGTGCTGTAGGTGTTCTCCGTGCGGTAGGCGCAGCCGTAGCGCCAGCAGCAGCGCCGCTCCCTCGCCAAGTACAACGCTTCCCCACACTGCCTGCGCGTCGTACCACTGGGCCACGCTAAACAGCACCATCATTCCAAACGCCAAAAATACCTGGGCTTCGATCTGGGCGCGGGGCGGTGTCGCACTCCAGAGCTGCGCGTGCCCATGCCACGCATCACGCCGCATTGGTGCTATCCCAGATTCGGCAGGCGAATGAGCCGACGACGTGCTGGTGGGGGGGGTCTGGGTTGGTATCACAAGATGCTGCCTCGTTATCATGCATGCAAGGGTCACAATTGGGTTCCTGCCTGCCGCTCAGGCCGCAAACGGTAGCCGATACCCCACACGGTTTCGATCTCATCGCCAAGCGCACCAAGTTTCTTTCGCAAGCGCAACATGGCATTATCCACGGAACGGTCGCTGCCGACGTAGTGTTCGCCCCATACCGCATCGAGGAGATAATCCCGGCTGAACGCTCGCCCAGGGTTGCGAAGTAGCACATCCAGCAAATTCCACTCGATTGGTGTCAGATCGAGCGGCTGTCCGTCCAGCATCGCGTTGTGAGCTGTCGGATCGAGGTGCAGACCGCCGCGCGTTATCGCCGTAGCGGATGGCGTTTGATCGGCCTGGATTGTTTGTTTCACCTGCGCGTTGCGGCGCACCAACGCCTTCACACGGGCAACCAGTTCACGGTTGCCGAACGGCTTGGCGAGGTAATCGTCGGCACCAAGTTCCAGCCCGATCACAAGGTCGGCTTCTTCGGCGCGGGCGGTAAGCATCAGCACCGGCGTCGCGCTTGATTGGCGCAGGCGCTTGAGCACTTCTAGCCCATCGAGCTGGGGCAGCATCCAATCGAGCACCACCATGTCAGGCTGTTCGCGCGCAAATGCTTGGAGCGCAGCCAGCCCATCGGCGGCGTGAACAACGCGAAATCCGGCGGCAGTCAGTTCGCGGCCAACGGCTTGTGCAAGGTCGAGCGCGTCTTCGACCAGTAAAATCGTTTGCATATCGTGGTATTCTACCAAAGATAGCACACCTCTCACTTGTTATGCGTCGCGCAACACCATCGACGGGCGAATGTGCGTCGGATGCCAGACAATCAGCAGCGCACTCACCACCGCACGGCGTCCATTCTAAAGCAACATTAGGGATGTAATGTTGCTTTAGGGTGATGTCGTGCGGTGGTGAGTGCGTATGGGTTTATACTGTGCTACACATCTCGCTTCGTAAATGTTCAGGAATAGCCGCGAGG
>JACMIM010000951.1 GCA_014381165.1 Roseiflexaceae bacterium | reverse complement strand
TACGGGAGGGAACGCCTTGCCGAGAGGCACGGCACCCCAAACGTCAGTTCCGTGAGGGTCACGTTCCATAATGTGCGGTATTGGATGCCAGCCACCCGATCACTCACAACCATGCGCGAGACGGGTCGCCGCGTAAATGAAATTCTTGGGCTGAATGTAGGTATGTGAGACAACGCACTAGCCTTGCGTCCCTACAGCCCTTGGAATGGCGGCCATGTTCTGGGGATAGATGGGGAACAGCCTACCTTCTTGGTCGCCTGAACCGCATTCAGCACCTACTAGGCCGTTTCGTCTGGTTCGCCCAGCATCGCTCGCACGGGTTCGGTTACCACCCCCGCTTCGCTCAGTCCAAGGAAGCGGGCCACTGTTTGGTAACGCGCCGAAACTGCCTGACGGTCAGCCTCTTCCGGCAACCCGAACACGCTCCCACGCTCGACCACCGTCGCGTGGCGCAGGAGTGTCGCACACTGCTCCTCAGTGCGCGCACACTGTGCAACGACCATGATAGTATCCAGCAACCGCAGCGTGACCGCCATGTTCGTCCGCCCGGCTTCCCTTATCGGGTTGAAGGCTGCGTCGGCCAGATCGGTGAACGTCACTACCTTCATCATCAGGCACAGGCGACCCTGATCGTCACAACGGTCGGGTGGTGGGAAAGCGCGCGAGCACACACGGCACAGCGCCGTGCCAATCCAATCGAGACAGGTCATCGCCGTAAACGGGTCATTGATTGCCGGCGAGAGCGCCCGAACCGCCATCTCGACCAGTTCATTGATGCCGAATGTCACATCTTGAACCAATGTGCGCTGGAGGCCAAGCAGAAAGGCGGCATTGATCGCTGTATCCACCTCCCCAGATGCAGCTGCGCCTGGCCAGAGGAACGCAAGCGGTGTGTTCTGGACGACGAAGTCGCCCGGCTGCCCAAGTAGCCGTATGACGAGATTGTGCTTCGTGGCCAGCCGCAGAAGTCCAGCATCATCACGTGCTTGAACATATCCGCTCGCTGTGGCAACGACGGGACGAGCGTTCTCCGCGAAGTCAGGCGGCACTCCGTCCACTGCACGCATTAGCGCGGGTGCCGCTGCCTGATCGAGTGGATGCGGCAACTCGCGATCAATGGCGGCAAGTAACTCGGCACTCACCTCGGCTACCACCACCGGCGCTTGAATTGAGATAGCAACGTGATTAATGAAATAAATCAGTACGCTGAAGCTGGTAAGAGCCAGGAGCAATCCAACCGTTACCGAGACCTGCGGCAGCGGCTGGGCCGGGTCGCCGCGGAGGCGCAGCAGGACAAGCATACAGAAGATGAACGTCGCAACAAAGGTGCCCAGCGTAATTTGTGTGCCCGTGTCACGTAAGAACGTGCGGAGCAAGCGTGGGCCAAACTGGGCGGTGGCAATGGTCAGCGGGATCATGGTAATCGAGAACACCACACCGACAAGGCCAATGATCGCTCCTGCGACCGCCAGGAGCAGGGTACGAACCGAGTCAATATCATCAGCATACAACCACGCACTGGGGAGCGTCCCGGCAGCATAGAGCGTCCGCTCTAGCATGCTCGTTCCCGCCCACAGTAGCACTGCCCCAATGGTCATCAGTGCGGGCACAAACCAGTAGCTCGACCGGAGTGAGTCCCAAAGCTTCCGTAGATGCGCTTCCATGGCACACTCGTGTTTCACTCAAAGACAATTAGGGTAATGAGAGCAACTTTTAGACCAAGTAGTGCTAGACAGCTCAGGTGTAGATAAAATATGCCCATGGGCATACGTATATGACGTGTGCGCCCACCAAAGGCGGGCTGATGATCTGTCGCCGGCCGATATCTCTGGCCAGGCGTGATCGCGTGCAGTTTCCAGGAACACGTCCTCCTTTTCCGCTCTACAGGGATACGCTGAAACGTTACTGACATATCGGCGTGGTGGATGCGCGTGTTCGTCGGCGTGCGTTCGCCACGTACGCATTCCAACATATGTGATAGAATGCGGACAGATTGCTATTCTACTTGAGGCGCGCCGGGAAGTCTGGTCGGCACATGCTACCGTGCTACGGTAGCACCTTTTCACCTACCTTGGGAAAGGACGACCAACTTCATGGTTGCATTGATCACCCTTGTGGTGGGCCTGTTCGTCGTGGTGGCAGTTCTGTCGGCCCTGGCCCAACACCTCCAGATTCCCGCCGCCATTCTGCTCGTACTCGGTGGTGTACTCCTCAGCTTCATCCCAAGCATGCCCAGTATCGACCTTGATCCGGATCTGGTTCTGTTTCTCTTTCTGCCACCGCTGATCTACGCGGCAGCGTGGCAAACTTCATGGCGCGAGTTTCGCGCCACCCTTCGCCCGATTTTACTGTTGGCGATTGGGCTGGTGCTCGTGACAACAACAACAATTGGGTTGTGGCACACGCGGCGGTTGGGCTGCCGTGGTCGGTGGCGTTTGTCCTCGGTGCGATCGTCTCGCCGACTGATGCGGTGGCCGCAAGTGCAACCGCCCAGAGCCTTGGGCTATCGCGGCGGATCGTGACGATGCTGGAAGGCGAAAGCATGGTCAACGACGCCACCGGTCTGGTCATCTATCGTTTTGCCGTGGCCGCAGTTGTTACCGGGACGTTCTCGCTGTGGCAGGCCAGCTGGCAATTTGTGATCGTCAGCATGGGTGGATTACTGATCGGTCTCGTTATTGCCTGGCCACTCGCACGACTCCATCGGCTGTTTGATGATGCGCTGATCGAAATCACGCTGACGCTGCTGACCCCCTTTGTCGCCTACTTAAGTGCAGAAGCGTTGCACCTCTCCGGGGTGCTGGCGACCTTATCGGCCGGGCTCTATCTCAGCCGGCAGTCAGCGCGCTTCTTCTCCTCCAACACGCGCCTGCAGGCCACGGCTGTCTGGAATGTGCTGGTGTTCCTGCTCAACGGACTCCTCTTCTTACTCATTGGGCTCCAACTCCGCGCTATTGTGGTAACCATCGGCCCTGCCTCATGGCCAGCCTTTATTCGGGATGCACTCGTGATCTGCCTGACGGTCATCCTGGTGCGGGTGGCCTGGGTCTTTACCGCCACCTATCTGCCGCAAGTTGTGAGCGCCCGGGGGCAGCGCATTGATCCTGATTCCGGCTGGCGTAGTGTGCTGCTGATCGCGTGGGCGGGTTTACGTGGCGGTTTGTCGTTGGCTGCTGCCTTGGCGCTGCCGCTGACGATTGCCGCAGCGACAGCCTTTCCGGAACGCGAACACATCATCTTCTTGACCTTTTGTGTGATTGTGGCCACGCTCGTCGTGCAAGGACTGGGCCTCGTGCCGTTGATTCGATTTCTGGGTATTCAGGCGGACGATATGCCCGAACAGGAGCGGAGCCATGCGCGCCAGGTGGCGCTCCAGGCAGCGCTCGCGCGTTTGGATGAACTGGCCAGCGAAGATGGTGTGTCCGAAACGTCGCTTGCCCACCTGCGGTCACACTACGAAGACAAGCTCCATCAGGTCATGGCGCAGCGTGACGGGATGGAAGAGGAGCCGGATACTGCGATGGTTCAGCGGATTCAGACAGAAGTGCTCCACGCAGAACGCGCGGCCATCATTCGCTTACGCGATCAAGGACGCATTGACGATGACGTCCTTCGTACGCTTGAGCGGGAGCTGGATTTGGAAGACCAACGGCTCCGCCGCTGATGCACCGAGCAGAACGGATGAACCACCACACGTGAAGACACAATGAACACCGCCATTGAAACCGATCAACTCGTGAAACGCTACGGTGCGGTCACCGCCGTTGATGCCGTATCGTTACGTGTTGCGCGGGGTGAAATCTATGGATTCCTCGGCCTGAATGGTGCCGGCAAAACGACGACTATCCGCGCGCTGCTCGGCATGATTCGCCCGAGTAGTGGCACGGTGTCGTTGTTTGGCGCGCCGATTGGCCCCAACGGCGATGGCCCGTGGCGACGGGTCGGGCATCTGG
>JACMIM010000950.1 GCA_014381165.1 Roseiflexaceae bacterium | reverse complement strand
CGGCGGCAAGTGCCGCGAGGCCGCCATGGTCTACCGCCACGCCGACGGGCGCGAGCCGCAGGAGGTGACGGAGAACGTAATCAAGTACCAGGAGCAGGGCTTTCTTGCCGTGCGCTGCCAGATGGGTGGCTATGGCGGGCGGGTCAAGGACATTACCGCCGCGACTGCCGTGCCTTCGAAAGAAGCGCCGCAGGCAACCCACCGCGGTAAGGGCCTTGAACGCCTCGACAGCAGCTTTCCTGGCGCGTACTACGATCCCGAGGTGTACGCCCGCTCGATCCCACAGCTGTTCGAGTATGTACGTTCAAAGATCGGCTTTGATCTGCTCCTGCTGCACGACATCCACGAGCGGCTTGTGCCGATTGATGCCATTCGCATGGCCAAAGCGTTAGAGCCGTACCGGCTGTTCTTTCTCGAAGACCCGTTTGCGCCCGACCAGATCGAGTGGTTCCGCCGCCTACGCCAGCAAACAGCCACGCCGATCGCAATGGGAGAACTGCATACAAATCAGGTCGAGTGGCGCGCGCTGATCGCCGAGCAGTTGATCGATTTCATCCGCGCGCACATATCGGCGATTGGTGGATTTACGCCCGCTAAGAAGCTCGCGGCTTTGTGCGAATCGTTTGGTGTGCGAACGGCCTGGCACGGGCCGGGCGATGTCTCGCCGATCGGCCACGCGGCGAATCTACACCTCGATCTTGCGTCGCCAAACTTCGGCGTGCAAGAGGTGATCAACTTTGGCGAACCGCTGCGCGAGGTCTTTCCTGGCACGCCCGAGATGCGCGGTGGCTATTTATGGGCCAATGATAAGCCTGGGTGGGGCGTCGATATAGACGAGCAAGCGGCGGCGAAGTACCCGGCCAGCTTCAAAACAGTCGAATGGACGCAAAGCCGCTGGCCGGACGGCACGCTCTGGACACCGTAGGGCCAGCGTAGCACCCGTTTCAAGCAAATGCGCCCGCGTGGGCGAGAAGCCCACGGTTACGACGCAAAACATGATCAAGCGCGTTGCTACGCTTCGACGCGCTTGCGCGTGTTTTGTGAGGTATCAGACGCCGAATTCATCCGGTGGCCGTGGTGGCGGGGTCGCCCTGCTCCATAGCAAGGAAATCGGTTTTAGAGCAAGGTGCTCAAAAGCGCGGCCTGCGTGCGCGCGAGCGCCTCACGCGAACGCTCGCTCGTGCGTAGAGAAACCGCCACGTACAGCGCATCTATCATACTTAGGTGAGCGATTCGGCTTGCGGCCGATTCTGTGCGAAAGACTGTTTCGCGCGCCGCAGTGATCAGTTGCAAATGAGCACACTCGCCGATTGGTGTGTTGGCGTGGCTGCTCAACAGCACACAAATAGCTCCACTCTCACGCGCTGTTCGTAGCGCATTCAGCGTCTCAACCGAGCGCCCCGAGTGCGATATGGCAAATGCGACGGCTGTTGGCGGCAGTTGCGAGGCGGACGCAAGCTGCATGTACGGGTCAGTAACCGCACTTACCGGCAGCCCGATGCGCAAGAAGCGGTAGTATGCGTCGATGGCGACCGCTATCGAACTGCCAACCCCGTAGAACTCGATGCGCGGTGCCGCCAGTAGCGCTTGAACCACCTGCTCGACAACGGCGACATCGAGCACGGCGAGCGTATCGGCAATCGCCTGAATGTCCGAGTACAACACCTTATTGACAATGGTGGCGAGATCGTCGGACGGCAAGACATCTTCGCGCGTGAGATGCAAGGGCGTTACGGTTTCGGCGGCCAGCGCTATTTTGAGGTTGCGCAGGCCGCGGTAGCCGATCGACTGGCAGCAACGAATAATCGTCGCCTCGCTCACGCCAATACGCTCGGCCAAGGCCTGCACCGAGAGATGAATGATCGCAAGCGGGTCGTGCAAGATCACGTTCGCCACGCGCTGCTCGGATTCGGACAGCGTCGAATACACGGCGCGCACCCGCGCAAGCACGCCCTCGGGAACGATTTGTAGCCCTGAGATGTCACCACGATCCACAAGAATCCTCGCTTTGCTGGCCCGCTAGCCTGCCAATTGTACTACACGCCGCCACGGCCGCCGGATGAATCCGGCATCTGATATGCCGAAACGCGCTGAAGCGCGTTGAACGGCACGAACGGGCTTCAGCGCGTTTCGCCATACCAGCAGCGGGTTTCAACCCGCCTGCGGCGCATGCACACATTGCTTAATTGAAATTTTACACCAATTTAGCATTACCAAAATGAAATAATGCTACATTCCATGCTAGCACAAACAGGAAAAGCAGTGTTTTTGGCGCAGGCACGCGCCGAGTTGGAGGGAAGCTGTATGGAAACAGATCACGCTGATCAGCAATCATTGCGGCTCGGTGTTCTCAGCCGCGCGCCAGCGGAGGCCGTCAAACTGTTTGCCGACGCGCTGATTCCCGAGCTTGGCGCAATCGAAGTGCTGCGCAATCGCACTGGGCTGGTGATGCTACCCATGGCCGACACAGTCAGCGGTGCGCCATTCTACGTAGGCGAGGTGCTGCTGGCCGAGGCCCATGTGCGGCTAGCCTCGGGCGAGGGCTATGCAGCATGCCTTGGGCGCGATCTCGAGCAGGCCCTGGCGCTGGCGCTGATCGACGCCGCTGCCGGTACGCAACATTTGCCGCACATCGATGCGTTTGTTGCCCAGCACGCGGCGCAACAGACCGAGGCCGATACGCTGCTACGCAGGCAGATCGAAGCCACCCGTGTCGAGATGGAGACGTTTTAATGACACACCCTGTGATGCACGCCAGCGAAGCGCGCGCGAACGCGCGCTTTCGCGCGCTGCTGTGGGCGCTCAGCCATCCTGGCAGCGTCCAGCAGCTTGCTGACGAAGACGGTATGCTAGCAATTGCCGAAGCGCTGCTCGACCTTGAGACGAGCTACTGTGCGCCACAGCCCGAACTTCACCGCCAGCTGCTCCACACCGGCGCACGACCGCGCCCGGTCGCAGAGGCGGCCTATCAGT
>JACMIM010000949.1 GCA_014381165.1 Roseiflexaceae bacterium | reverse complement strand
TAAGTCCGGCCCGCTGCAAATCCTGGCCATGCCCTGGGTTACTCGCCACGGCCTGCTGACCAAAGACGATTTGGCGCGATCGTCCATGCTCGATATCGAAATGATGCTGCTTGGCCGGGTCGAGTCGTGTCTGGCGGCGCGCGCCGAGGAGCTTGACCCCAACAATACGGCGGTGCTGACGCGGCCTGGCTCGATCGACGGTGCGACGGTTGGCGGTGAGCGCTCGAGTATGCTGGGGCGCGACATGATCCTGCCGAAGAGCATGGTGGCGCTACCCAATATCGACTATGTGGCGCTGGGGCATATTCATAAGCACCAAGTGCTCTCGCAGCACCCGCCGGTGGTCTACAGCGGCAGTATCGAACGGATCGACTTTGGCGAAGAGCAGGAGGACAAAGGCTGCGTGCTGGTCGAGCTAGAACGCGGTGCGGCGCGCTGGCGCTTCCATAAACTGGCAGCGCGGCCATTTGTCACGCTTTCGATCGACGTGCGTACGACTGCCGAGCCGCAGGCCCGTGTGGCCGATGTGATCAGCAAAAAGCAACTCGGTGGCGCAATTGTACGGGTGCTGATCGAGGCCAGCCCCGACCAAGCTGGGGCGATTCGGGTCAGCGAGATTCAGCAGCAGTTGGAGGCAGCCAATGTATCACACGTTGCCACGATTACTATCGATATCGAGCGAGTTGGTCGGAGCCGCCTTGGTGCCGCCGCCGCCGAGCTGTTGGAGGGACTCACGCCGCGCCGTGCGCTGGAACTGTACCTACGCCAGAAGAACACGCCCGCCGAGCGCATCGCCGAGTTGCTGGCCGCCGCCGACGAGCTGTTGGCCGAGCAGGCAGCAGCAGGATAACTCACACGGCGCAAACCCCAGCATGGCATCCCAATAGCCCGGCGCTTCAGCGCCGGGAATCGCGGGAACGCCAGGATTGCCGCCGCGCCAGGTCGCGGGAACGCCAGGGATTGCTCCAACGCCGCGCTACGGGCGTAAATAGTTTCTCAGATAGCGCTTGACACTCGTAGGTTGCTGTGCTACACTCATACCCCTAGATGTAGGGTGCAAAACACAAATCCATACAAGATGTGGATAAAATGTGGAATAAAAGCACCCTTTGTCAGGATGCCTTCGTCAGCTTGCCATAAGCTAGTGGCTTGACGTAATCGCATTATTCTTTACAGCATAATCGTTCGTGGATACGTCACCGAGCTGCCCGATCAATGGCGCAGCACGGTGGTTTTTTTTCCCAGGCGCTGCTGTATGCTGGTTGAAGTCGAGTGTTGATCGACTGCATGGAAAGGGGCACGACGAATGACGGTAGGAGAGATCGCCGCGAAAAACGGGGTACACGGCGCGTACAACCACGCGCTCGATGCGAAAGAGGCCGGGCTGATCGTTCCGGCTACAATTACCAAGCGCGATGGCCGCCTGGTGGCATTCGATGTCGCCCGGATCGAGAATGCAATTGCGCGCTGCTTTGCCAGCGTCGACCGCACGCCGCGCACGCCGGTGGTTGATCTGGCGCAGCGCGCGGTCAACATCATGGCGGCTAAGGCGAATGGCCAAGTGCCGACGGTCGAGGGTGTGCAGGATACCGTCGAGATGGTGCTCCAGGGCGCGGGCGAGTTCGAGGCGGCCAAGAGCTACATTTTGTATCGGGCCGAACACGCCAAGCAGCGCTTGGAGCGGCCGGTGCCAGCCAAGGTACGCGAGGCCTTTGCGCAGTCGCGCCAGTATTTCCCGACCGCGCTACAGCAATTCCAATATTTCGACAAGTACGCCCGCTTCAACTATGAGCTGGGCCGCCGCGAAACTTGGCTCGAAACCGTCGATCGCGCTGTCGATTTCATGTATGAACTGGCCGGCGACCGGCTGCCGCGCGAGACTTACGAGCGCGTGCGGCTCGGCATTCTGGAGATGCGGGCCATGCCTTCGATGCGCCTGCTGGCCATGGCTGGCCCAGCGGCGCGGCGCAACTCGATCGCAATCTATAACTGCTCCTACCAGCCGGTCGAGTCGATCGACTCGTTTGTCGAGGCGCTGATCATCTCGATGGCTGGCTGTGGTGTGGGCTTTTCGGTCGAAAGCAAGTACGTCGAGAATTTTCCGCGTGTGAAGCGGCAAAGCAGCCTGGCTCCGGCGCACTACACTGTCGAGGATTCCGCCGAGGGCTGGGCCGAGGGCCTGCGCTTTGGGCTGCAAACCTGGTTTGAGGGCGGCGATGTGCGCTTCGACCTTTCGCAGCTGCGGGCTGCTGGCGCGGCGCTGAAAACCAAGGGCGGGCGCGCCTCCGGCCCCGAGCCGCTGCGCACCATGCTCGAGTTCACGCGCTCGCGTATTCTGGCCCGGCAGGGCAGCTTCCTGCGCTCGCTCGACGCCCACGACATTATGTGCGCGGTCGGCAACGCGGCGGTTAGCGGGGGTGTCCGCAGAACAGCTATGATAAGCCTGTTCGACCAGGATGATGACGAGATGCGTTTGGCGAAGTCGGGTGACTTCGAGCGCGAGAATTCGCAACGCTGGAACGCCAACAACTCGACGGTCTGGCCAGCGGGCGGGCTGACCCAGCACGATTTCATTTCGCAGTTCATGGAGATGGTCGGCAGCGGGCGTGGCGAGCCGGGCATCTTCAACCGCGCGGCGGCCAATAGCATGCGGCCTGCGAGACGTCAGGAAGCGGAATTCGGCACAAACCCATGCGGAGAAATAGTACTCCGCGAGTATGGCTTTTGCAACTTGTCCGCCGCAGTGGCCCGCGCCGACGACACGGCGGAGACGTTGCGCGACAAGGTCGAGATCGCGACGATCATTGGCTCGATTCAGTCGATGGCGACGCACTTCCCCGGCCTGCGCCCGATGTGGCAGCAGAACTGCGAGGAAGAGCGCCTGCTTGGCGTCGATATCACCGGCCAGATGGACAGCCCGGCGGCGCAGGACGGCGCACTCAAGGCTCAGCTGCGCACAGTGGCGATCGAGGTGAACCGCCAGACCGCGCAGGCGCTGGGCATCAACCAGTCGGCGTCGATCACATGCGTCAAGCCAAGCGGCAACTCGTCGCAGCTACTCAACTGCTCGTCGGGATTGCACACGCGCTGGGCACCGTACTATGTGCGCAATGTGCGCGTGGCGGCGCACTCGCCCTTGTTCAAGGTGCTGCGCGATGCTGGCGTGCCGATGGATCCGGAGAACGGCCAGACGCCCGAGAACGCCACTACCTGGGTGATCCACTTCCCGGTCAAAGCACCGGAAGGATCTGTGACCCGCAAGGATCGCACGGCGGTCGAGCAGTGCGAGTTCTGGCTGCAGAATAAGCTGCAGTGGACTGAGCACAATCCATCTTGCACCATTACGTACCAGCCCGACGAGGTGCTAGACGTGATGCAGTGGGTCTGGCGGCACCGCGAGCAGATCGGTGGCCTGTCGTTCCTGCCGTCGTTCGATGCCAACTACGCGCAGATGCCGTATGTCGAGATCGGGCGCGAGGAGTACGAGCGGCTGGCAGGTGAATTCCCAGATGTCGATTTCTCGAAGGTCTGGCGCTACGAGGAGGACGACCTGACCACTGCGGCGATGGAGCTGGCCTGCATGTCCGGCTCGTGCGAGGTCGATTTGATTTAGCATCGCCAGAACAGAGAACAAAGAACAGAGAACAGAGAATAGAGAATTTTCTGTTCTCTGTTCTTTGTTCTTTCCTACTCCAGCACGGTCTCGCCATGTTCTCCCCCGGCCTCCATCCGCCGCCTCAGCTCTGCCAGCCGCGCTGCATACTTCTCGGCGTCTGGGTGGCCAATCTCCTGCTCATAATCCACACACATCTGCATGAGTTGGGCGGCTTGGGCAAGCTGGCCCTGTGCCGCGAGTTGCAGCCCAAGGTTCCAGCTTGCGGTGCTTTCGCCCTGCCGGTCGCCAAGCTCGCGGGCAATCGACAGGTTCTGCTCGTGGAAGGTAATCGCGCGGTGGGCGTCGCCCAGGGCGGCATAGGCATTACCCAGGTTGCCCAGAAATATACCTTGTTGGCCTTTATCGTCGCGCCGCCGCACCGCCCTGCCCAGCGCGTTGCCTGATGCCCGCCACCAATTCGTCGATCTGCGCCTTGCGCCCAACAAAATCCACGACCGGGCCGCGCAATTGGTGCAGCAGCCGTGGCGCGACTGGCGGCTGGATCGAAAGCGTAGTTGTTCCGCCGATTGTCATCACCGATGTGCTGATCGCTTCTTCGTCGTCCGGTTGGTCGCTCACATCGGCACCCCAACTGCGCAGCAGGCCTTTGATGCGCGCAATATTCGTGCGCGCCTCATCGATGCCATGGATAAGACCAGGTGGCGCGTGGGCCGATCCCAGTGCGGCACGCTGGTTCAGCTGGATCGCAAGCGTGCGGCGATAGGTTGTGAGCAGGGTTTGCTGGTGTTTCAGATCGTCGCGGCTGGGCATACCGTGCGTCCACGCCGCGCCTTGTCGCACCGAAAGGACGGCGCTACAACGGGCGGCACAATCAAAAATAACCAGGTTATCGCCGTGCGGCGTATGGGCGCAGCAGGCGGGTTGAAACCCGCTACTGCTATGCGAAACGCGCTGAAGCGCGTTGCAGCAGTTCAACGCGCTTGAGCGCGCTTTGGCGTATCAGCCGCTGGATTCATCCGGCGGCCCTGGCGGCGCAAACATTCATGCCCTTGTGATGGCACATATTGTAGCACGAGCACACTCTCAGACGCTCCAAAGCCGACCCGCCGAGAACAAAGAACAGAGAACAAAGGACACAATCCCGGCCCTCTCTTCGTGGTTCTCTATCCTCTGTTCTCTGTCCTCTGTCCTCTGTTCTCTATTCTTTGTTCTTTGTTCTCTATTCTTTGTTCTTTGTTCTCTATTCTTTGTTCTCTATCCTCTGTTCTCTGTCCTCTGTTCTTTGTTCTCTGTTCTTTGTTCTCTGTTCTTTGTTCTTTGTT
>JACMIM010000948.1 GCA_014381165.1 Roseiflexaceae bacterium | reverse complement strand
GCACCCAGTCGAAACCGTGCTTGGCCCCGAACTCCTGAAGGGCCCAATGCTGGAAGCGCGCCGCCACGCCGATCTGCTTTCGCAGCCAAGTGAACTGGCCAGCTTGCTCGATCGCTGGAGCGCCCAGGGGCAGATACGGCGGCGCTTGCTTGGCCGACAGGCCGCGATGCACCGCGTCGCGCACCTGAAGGTCTATTTCTACACCTTGCGCGTGCTGTATGAAACCCGCGACCCGGCCAAAAGTTTCGAGGAGCCAGACCGCAAGCCGGTCGATCTGCCACGCGAGAAAGAACTCGATCGCTGGGAGGTCGCGCTGCCGGTGCCCAAGGCTTTTGCTGCCGAGCAGGGCGGCACCATACGGCTACCTGGCTCACTCCAGGTTGCCAACTGCGGCACATGCGGCGGCGAGCGGCGCTTGCAGTGTGTGCGCTGCAAGGGCAAAGGCCGCGTGACCGTCGTGCGTGAGGCGGGAGCCGCCGCCGCTGGCAAACCTGATCCTAAGGCGACCGCTGCACCCGTTGCCGCCGCGCCGCCGCAAAAGACCGAAGTGGTTGTGCCCTGCCCTGACTGCGAAGGCACTGGCGCGCTGAAGTGCAAGGCCTGCGATGGCGTCGGGCGCATGCTGCGCCACAAGACAACCACCTGGAGCCGACGAGCGGCTGAACTGAGCGCCCACGACGATTTGCCGAATGTGGACGAGGCCTGGCTGGCCCGCACCAACACGCCGGTCGAGCTGTACTGCGAACGCCACACCGGCGGCTTTCGTGCTGGCTGGGACGCACTGCCGGTGGTCGCCGAGCTGCTGCGCAGCGCATCCGCGCCGCTTGGCGACGACACGCGCCTGGCGATGACCGAGCTATCGGTCAGCTTTATCCCGCTGTCCGAGCTGGTGTTCGACCTTGGCGAGCAGACCAAGGGCGTGGCGGTCACGCCGAAGGGCAGCCGCACTCGTTCGGCTCCAACACCAGAGCCGATTGTTACGACCTATAACCTGCATGTGTACGGTTTTCAGCGCAGCATTCCCAACGACTGGCGGTTTCTGAACTGGGATCGCATTTGGGCGCTTGCACTTGGCATCGTAGCGCTGGTGCTATTGGTGTTGCTGGTGGTGGTCGGGCTGGTGGGCTAATCGAGTTTTGCGCCGAAGACGGGCGCATAGGATCGTGGTTGCTTTATGATTGCATCAGTGCGTGGAACGCTGCTTTTCAGTGGTGTCGACCATTGTATTGTCGAGACCGGCGGCGTGGGCTTACAGGTGTTTGCACCGAAGCCGGTGCTGGCCAGCCTGGGCGAGATCGGCGTGGAGGTGCGCCTGTACACGCACCTGCATATTCGTGAGGATCAGCTGGCGCTGTTTGGATTCACGACCACCGACCAACGCTACCTGTTCGAGATTCTGATCGGCGTCAGCGGGATTGGGCCGAAGGTGGCGCTTTCGCTGCTGTCCTCGGCCACGCCAGATGAGCTGCGCAATGCGATCGCGGGTGGCGACACCGTGCGGCTTGCGCGGGTTCCCGGCATCGGCAAGAAGACCGCCGAGCGCCTGGTGCTTGAACTCAAAACCAAGTTTGCGGTCAAAGGTGGGCCACTACCCGCTGGCGCAGTTGCCGTGTTGGCCGGTGTTGACACCGATCTTGCCGACATGTTGGTGAACCTGGGGTTTAGCGCCGGCGAGGCCAGTGCGGCGATGGCTGCACTGCCCGCCGACGCCCCGCCCGAGCTGGAAGACCGGCTACGGCTGGCGCTACGCTACTTTGGCAGCGTGTAATTCAGAGCGGGCACGGCAATCTCCTAACGCCTTTCGCGCCGCGATGCCCTTCTGATGCCGTTTCGCAACACAAGCTGTCTTGCGTTTCGCAAAACCCTGCGCTATACTTGCCTCTACTGATCTCGGTAGCACGCTTAGAAGGAGCGCCCCATGGCCCAGCCGCAAGCCCGCCTCGACACCCCACAACCCCGCCGCACCCGCAGCGCGCCTGAGCTGAAGGTCCTCCAGTCTCAGTTCCCAACGCTTTGGAAGGCCATGATTCTCACATCATTTCTGCTGAACTTGGTGCTGTTTGCGGTGGTTGTTGCACTGCTCGCCAGCGGTTACTTATATGGACAAAAGATCATTGGCACCACGACAACGGTGCAAACCTTTGCGCGCGCAAATATCGTGGAACTGCGCGAGGTGGTCGCCAACCTGAATGAGGCCGATATCGTCACGACGATCGCACTGAATCAGGACTTGCCACTGCGTGGGGCGGGCATTACCGTGCCGGTCGATCAGGTAACGGTGGTGACGCTTCAGGAGCCAGTGCCGCTGAATCTGGCTGGTGCCGATATCGACCTGGGGAATGGCAACCGGCTGCGGGCCAATAACATCAGCCTGGTGCTGCCGCAAGGCACCCCGCTGAAGATCGCGCTCAAGATGGACATCCCGCTTGACGATGTGGTGATTCCGGTCAAGCTCGATGTGCCGGTGAACATTCCGCTCAAGGACACCGAGCTTGGCCCCGAGTTCCGAAAGCTCGGCGCGATTGTCGACCGGCTGGTGCTGCCATTCACGCCATTCCTGGGCATGGAAGAGCAGCCGCCAACGCCCGTCGCGCAGCCGTAAGTAGTCGTTTAGCCTTAACGGAGACATCGATGTTTTCACTCAACGGGCAAATCGCGTTGGTAACTGGGTCGGGGCGCGGCCTGGGGCTGGCGATCGCGCGGCGGCTGGCCGAACTGGGAGCCGATGTTGCGCTGCACGATATCGCGCACGATGCGCCGCAACAGTATGGCGAGGCCGCAAGCCTCACACAGGTGGCCGACCAGTTACGCCAATTCGGCGGGCGTGTGGCGCTGGCCGTGGCCGACCTGACCGACCCCGCCGCCACTGAAACGATGGCACGCAATCTCGAGCAGGAGCTTGGACCAATCAGCATTCTGGTGAACTGCGCCGGCGGCGACATTGGCGCACACGGTGGCAAGCCGGTGCCGAATGACGCGCTCAACATCCCGCTCGACGACATGCGCGTGATGATCGACCGCAACTTGATCAGCACCATGCTGGTGTGTCGGGTGGTTTGCCCTGGCATGCGCCAGCGCGGCGGCGGCGCGGTGCTCAATATCGCCTCGGTGGCGGCGCAAGTGGGCCTGACTGAGGGCGTCGTGTACGCGGTGGCCAAGGCCGGCGTGATCGAGTGGACGCGCTGCCTGGCCGCCGAGCTGCGCCCGCATGGCGTGCGGGTCAATGCGATCTCGCCAGGGCCAACCATGACCGCGCGCTTTCTCGCCACCCGCCCGACCGAGCCACACATGCGCGACACCGCGATTCCGCTTGAGCGCTACGGCACGCCAGAGGAGGTCGCCGACGCGGCGGCCTTTCTGGTTGGCGCTGGGGCGCGCTTCATCAGCGGCCAGGTGCTGCGGGTCGATGGCGGGCTACAGCTATTTGCCGGCTAGGGTTCGAGAGTCGTTGGCCAAAAAGACACGAAGACGCGAAGGTTCCAGAAGGATACCGCCGCAGTCTTCGTGTTTTTGCGTCTTCGCGCAATGCTGATTAAATCTCCCAATGGCCCGGCGTGCGCCACAGGTTCGAGAGAATCAACTGACGCACAAAGACCATTTCCTTGGGCAGCCGGTCGTACAGCTTGGTGAACAGCTCCTCGTGCGAGAGCAGTTCCTGAATCCATTCGTCGCGGTTGACCGACATCAGCTGGTGGAAGCGCGCCTCGCCAAAATCGTCTAGCCCGCGCCAGTCGAGGTCGCCGTACTGTGGCATCCAGCCGATCGGCCCTTCCACGCCAAGCGCCTTGCCACGCGAGCGCTCGACGATCCACGTCAGCACACGCATATTCTCGCCAAAGCCTGGCCAGAGGAATTTGCCACGGTCGTCTTTTCGAAACCAGTTGACGCTGAACACACGGGGCGGGTTCTGCACGGTGCGGCCGAACTGCAGCCAATGGTTGAAGTAATCGCCCATGTGGTAGCCGCAGAACGGCAGCATGGCCATGGGATCGCGGCGTACCTGGCCAAGCGTACCGGCAGCGGCGGCGGTCATCTCTGAACCCATGGTGGCGGCCATATAGACACCATACGTCCAGTTAAAGGCTTGGTAGACCAGTGGCATGAGCGTCGAGCGGCGGCCGCCAAAGATAAAGGCATTGATCGGCACGCCAGCCGGATCTTCCCAGGCCGGGTCGATCGAGGGGCACTGGCTGGCGGGGGCGGTAAAGCGGGCGTTGGCGTGCGCGGCCTTGCGCCCGCATTCCGGCGTCCAGTCCTGGCCGGTCCAGTCGATCAAGTGCGGCGGCGGCAGTTTGGTTAGCCCCTCCCACCACACATCGCCGTCGTCGGTCAGCGCCACATTGGTGAAGATCGCATTGGCGCGGGCCGACTCCATGGCGTTGGGGTTGGTCTCGTAGGATGTGCCAGGGGCCACGCCGAAGTAGCCGCTTTCGGGGTTGATCGCGCGCAGCGTGCCGTCCGGGCCAGGCTTGATCCAGGCGATATCGTCGCCCACCGTCGTGATCTTCCAGCCTTCCTGCTGAAATGATTCCGGCGGAATCAGCATGGCGAAGTTGGTCTTGCCGCAGGCGCTTGGGAAGGCCGCCGCCACATACGTTTTCTCGCCGTGCGGGTCTTCGACGCCCAGGATGAGCATGTGCTCGGCCAGCCAGCCCTCGGCGCGGGCCAGGTTCGAGGCAATTCGCAGCGCAAAGCACTTTTTGCCCAACAGCGCATTGCCGCCATAGCCGGATCCATATGACCAGATCGCGCGCTCCTCGGGGAAGTGAACGATATACTTTTGGTCCTTGTTGCACGGCCAAGCCACATCCAGCGCGCCGATTTCGAGCGGCATGCCCACCGAATGAATGCAGGGCACGAAATCGATGCCCTGGTTCAGGTATTGAAAAACCTGCTTGCCCATGCGGGTCATGATGCGCATGTTGGTTGCCACATACGGCGAATCGCTAATCTCGATGCCGTACTGCGCAATCGGCGAGCCAAGCGGCCCCATACAGAAGGGAATAACATACATCGTGCGGCCATGCATCGCGCCATCGAACAGCCGGCGCAGCGTTTCCTTCATCTCGCGCGGGTTGACCCAATTGTTGGTCGGGCCGGCGTCGTCCTTGGCGAGCGAGCAGATAAAGGTGCGATCCTCGACCCGCGCTACATCGCCAGGATCAGAGCGCGCCAGAAAGCTGTTGGGCCGTTTCGCCGCATTCAGGCGAATAAATGTGCCGGTTTCGAGCAGCCTTTCACACAGCATATCGTACTCACGCTGCGAACCATCGCACCAATAGACGCTGTCGGGCTTGGTCAGTGCGGCGATCTCCTGCACCCACGCGACCAGCGCTCGATTGCTCACATAGTCTGGGACATGCATATCTACCACCTTGTTTATTGACTCGTTATATCGAAGATGCGAAAGGCGAACGGCTCCAGCGAAATCTTACTACTGATGTCGATCATTTCGTCAGTCAGCATGTCGCGGCCCTGCGTGTAGCCAGCGAACACCGCCTCTGCCGGCTCGTCGTCCATGTTGATCGCCACCAGCACGCGCTGCTCTGGCGATTCGCGCTCGTACAGCAGGATGGTGCGCCCTTCGGCCTGAACACGCGCAAAGTTGTTGGCGCGCAGCCCTGGCGATTCGCGCCGCAGCTGGAGCAACTGCCGGTAGGTTTCGCGCAGCTCCTGCTCGCCGCCGGCAAAATCTACGGTGAAGGGGTCGAACAGCGAGGGCCGCTCGATCGCGCCGACCTCCTGGCCGGCGTAGACCAGTGGCAGGCCGGGCAGCGTCAGCAGAAAGGCTGCCGCCGCGCGGCGCTGGCCGATCTCGCGGGTCGCCGTGGCGATCCGATCGTGGTCGTGGTTCTCCAAGTAGCGCATGCGCCACAGCGCGGGGCCGTACTGCTTGGCCTCGAACGAGATATTCGACATGGCGCGGCGGGCCTGATTTGGGGCCAGCAGGCCTGAAACGAACTCAGTGCGAGTTGTCCAGTCGTAGGCCACCTCAAAGGCCGCGTTGTACATCTGCACGCCGCCGGATTCGGAAAGCAACAGCAGTTCAGGGTTGGCAGCCTTGAGCGCCACGCGCCAGCTCTGCCAAAAGTCCAGCGGCACCGCGTCAGAAACATCGCAGCGGTAGCCGTCGATACCAAACTGATCGACCCAGTACAGGCTGGTCTCGATCATGTATTGGCGTAGCTCGGCATTAGCGTAGTTCAGGTCGGCTACGTCGGTCCATTCGGGGTTCGGCGGCACAATCTCGCCAGCTGCATTGCGGGTATACCAGTCGGGATGCTCGCTGATCAGCGGGTTGTCCCAGGCGGTGTGGTTGGCGACCAAATCCAGCATGACCTTCAGGCCGAGATCGTGGGCGGTATTCACAAAGTTACGGAAGTCTTCTTCGCTGCCCAGCGCCGGGTCGATCGCACGGTAGTCGCGGATGCTGTAGGGGCTGCCCAGCTCGCCCTTGCGGCGCTCCTGACCAATTGGGTGAATCGGCAGCAGGTAGATAATTTCGACGCCCAAGTCGCGCAATTCCGGCAGGCGGGCGCTGGCGGCGGCGAAGGTGCCTTCGGGCGTGTAGGCCCGCACAAATAGCTGATAGATCGCGCTGCCCTGCGCCCAGGCTGGCGGCTGTTCGAAGGTGATCGGCGCTGGGGCGGGCGCTGCCGTTGCAGCGGCAGGTTCTGGAATGGAGGCAGTGGCGGCTACGACGGCAGCCGGGGCGGGGGGCGCAGTCGGACTGGCGGCCTGCTGAGTGCTACAAGCAGCCAACAGGAGCAGCAGCGCGAAGGCGATTCGTGACACGGGCATGAGCATCTCCACATTGAGCTATGATGTTTGTGCGCTTGCGTTGCGCACGTCTTGTAGAAAACTCAGATAAACAGTGGATTTGTTTGTTGTACTCTTTTCTGGCTCCGCCAGAAAAGAGTATAACAAACTGTACAACTTTTATTTGGGCTTTCTATTAGGTTATTCTTGCAACCAGTATACCGCTAGCAGGGAGAAAAAGGAAAACGCGATGATTGAACACACCGGCGCGGCGGCGCAGCTGCGCATGCTCATGAGCGAGCACAACTACACCCCGGATCAGATCGCCGAAACGGCGATACAGACGCTGTACCCAGCGCTCAGCGAGGGCGCGGCTAATACGTATGAGCGGCTGGGCCGTGGGGCGGTGCTGATGGATTTGCGCGAGCTGGCGGAAGGTAAGCTGAACACAAGCTATGTGCCGTTGCACATGCTCGACCAGATCAGCGCCGCCTCCGACGTGTTCGCAGGCGCGGTCGCGGCGGCGAGCGCCTACGAGCCAGAACGCCAGTTCGTGTGCGTAATCTGGCTAGCCGAGCTGGTGACGGTCTTTCGGCTACAACGCATTTAGTAGGTTGCAGGTTCTAGATGAGGCGCGAGGCCGCGTCCCTGCGGGTAGGCAGCCACCAGGTTTATTCCGCGTGACGGGCAACGCGGGGGCTAGCCCCGCGTCTACCCACGGCCTTGTGGATGATACAAGGGGCAGCCTCATCAGCGCGTGACGATGTTCAGGTATTGCCGCCGATCCAGTGGCCCTGGTGTATTGGTAGGTGTCGGCGAAGGCCCGGGCGTGTTGCTAGCTACTGGAACACTGGTTTGATTGGGCACGAGTGGTGTGCTGGTGGGATTGGCCGCGTTGGATGCCAGCTTGTAGATCGCGCCCGCCGCATCGTCGGACAGGTAGATCGCGCCGTCGGGGGCCACTGCGCTATCGACCGGGCGGCCCCAAGCGTCCTGGGTCGCATCATTCAGCCAGCCGGTGACAAGATCGACTTGTGCGCCCGGCGCGTTGCGGGCGGCGTCCCAGGGAAAGTAGGCGAACTTGAAGCCGGTCTTTTTGCTGCGGTTCCACGAGCCGTGATAGCCGACAATCGCACCATCGCGGTAGGCAACTGGCGCGTTGGTGTCGCCCGTAAAGGTCAGACCCAACGGCGCGGAATGCGCCTGGATGCCCTTGCTGATCCGGTCGGCACTGCCGCAGTCGAGCTTGTCGCCGTTGCGGTTATTGTCATAGTCACGGTCGAAGGGCATATTGTCCAATCCCGCCGCGCTGAACGGGTTGGGGTTACAGAACGGCCAGCCGTAGTTGCCGCCTTGGCGCACTCGCGTGAACTCCTCCGGCGGATGGTTATCGACATACTCTGTGCGTTGCTCGCCAGAGCCACACACGATGCTCGTGCCAGGAATCGTCAGTTCGTAGGGGCACTTCATGTTGTCGCGATTGTTCACCACCACCCACAGCTCGTTGGTTCCCGGCACCATGTCCAGGCCCTCGGCGTTGCGCAAACCCTCGGCGAAGAGCTGGCCGCTGGTGCCCTGCTGGCCGGTGGCGATGGCGCTGTAGGTGTACACCGCGCCGCGCTTCGGCGTAGCAGCTAGGTCGGACGGGCTGGCATTGGTCGCCGAGGCGATCGAAACATACAGCGTGTTGTCGCTGCCAATTGCGATATTCTTCAGCGTGTGGCCGTAGCTACCTTTCAATTCGCCGTTGCTACCATTCGGCAGGTTCTGCACGACGGTTGTACGCGTGCCAGCCTGATTCGCGCCTGCAGTGTAGTCGAAACGGTAGATAGCATCCTCAGCGGCGATAAACACATAGCTCTTGCCGCCGAAATTATGAAAGACGATATCGTGTGGCTTAGACATACCCTCGGCAAATGTGAACTGCTGCGGCGTATCGTCGCCGTCGGGACGCAACAGCAGCACGTTGCCCGCACCAGGCTGCGAGACCAGCAGATCGCCATTGGGTGCAGTGGCCAGAAAACGCGCATTAGGTACGCGCGCGAACACCGCGATGCTGAAGCCTTGTGGCACGCGCAGCTTGCGGGCTTGGTCGAAGGGTGCGCTACGCATGCTTGTCGGCACTGCCACCGTGACCTCGACCGAGGCAGCGGGCGGGGCCGCCGATGAGGGGCGGGCGATCACAATCAGCGCCAGCAGCGCAGGGATGATTAGCAAGAAACGTCGCATTGGCATACAGAAGCCTTTCGTTACGTGTTGCGTAGTGGTGTTCCGTGTTGGGCACGGCACCAGGGTTAGATACAGGCATCTGTATTATAGCGATATTTCACCAGCATGAGCTGGCAGTTTGCTCACAGCATCGGGGCGGGCACGAGACCCGCTCCGACGCCGCAGATTCAGTTCTAGCCGCCAATCTCGCTCGTTAGCGCGCCGATCCGCTCGATAATCCGCGTGGTCGAACGGTCGGGCAGGAATGGCAGCAGGTGAATTTCGCCGCCCATAGATTCGACGATCGCGGCCTCGGGCAGCTGCTGGCGCGTG
>JACMIM010000947.1 GCA_014381165.1 Roseiflexaceae bacterium | reverse complement strand
TGTTCTTTGTTCTCGGTTCTCGGTTCTTTGTTCTTTGTTCTCGGTTCTCGGTTCTTTGTTCTTTGTTCTCGGTTCTCGGTTCTCGGTTCTTTGTTCTTTGTTCTTGGTTCTCTGTTCTTTGTTCTTGGTTCTACCCGCCCGCTACAGTTAATCTATGGAGCGCACCATGCCCAAGATTCTAATTCTTCACGCATCACTTGGCACTGGCCACAAGAGTGCCGCCGAGGCGCTCGGCGCTGCCTTCGAGCAGTTCGGCGCGGAGGTGCGGGTCGAAGACACGCTCGATCACTGTAGCCCAGTTGTTGCAAAAGCGCTCAATGCCTACTACCTGCAAACCAGTGAGAAAGGCCCCAAGCTCTACAAAGCATTCTACGAGGCCAGCGATAAGGGCGGCTTCGAGGATGCTTTTAGCATGAACCGCCTGATTGGAGTGATCGGTGGGCCGCTGCTACGCGAACTGGACGCGCTGGTCGATCGGGTCAACCCCGACGCGATCATCTGCACACACCAGATACCGCTTCAACTGCTGGTCGCACGCAAGCAGCGCGGCGAAATTCAGACCCCGCTGTATGTGGTGGTGACCGACTATGTGGCCCACAGCACTTGGTTTGCGCCGGAGGTTTCCGGCTACTTTGTGCCAAGCGAGTTAACCCGCAACATGATGGTGAAACGCGGCGCACCAAGCGCGGCGGTGTGCGTCACCGGCATTCCGGTCAACCTATGCATCAGCGAGGAGAAGCCGGTCAGCCTGATGCGCCAGCGCCACAACCTGCCCGACGAGGCGGCGCTGATCAGCTTGTTTGGCGGCGGCATCGAGGCCGAACGCGTGCGCAATATCGTGGTCGAACTGCTGGAGATGCCCACGCCCGCGACACTGGTGGTGGTCGCCGGGCGCAACGCCGAACTGCTGCCTGCATTGGAGGGCATCGAAAGCAGCGCCAGCGTGCAGCTGATCAAGCACGAGCGCATTGATTATGTCGATGACCTCGTGGCGGCGTGCGATTTAGTGATCACCAAGGCGGGCGGGCTGATCGTGAGCGAAATTCTGGCGCGTGGCACGCCGATGATTATCATCGACCCACTGCCAGGTCAGGAGGAGTGGAACGCCGACATGGTGGCGGCGGCAGGGGCTGGTGTGCAACTACGCATGGCCGAGATGGTGCCGGCTGCGGTCGGCCACCTGGTCGGCCAGATCGACGCCCTGATGTCGATGCGGCGGCAGGCCCAGCGCATCGGGCGGCCCCGCGCGGCGATCGAGGCGGCTGAAAAGGTGCTGGCGGATATTGCTTTCGTGACTGGGAGACAAGATACGCGGTGACCACATTGCGCGCCCGCCCCGCCCGTCGGACGGTCGCAGCAAGCGCGCGCAGAATCGAAGCCTGCGCCATGTCGCCTGCGCTTGCTGCGACCGCTCCGTCGCGTCCCGCCCCGCTCGGCCCACCTCACCCTTCCACTGCGTTCCGCGCTACCACGCCCTGATACCAGTGTGCGCTTTGCTTCCAAGTGCGCTCGAGCGTTGCGAAATCGACGTGGATAATGCCGAAGCGCTTGTCGTAACCGTCCTCCCACTCGAAGTTGTCCAGCAGCGACCACAGGAAATAGCCCTTTAGGTTGATACCCTGCTGGGTGGCGCGCTGCGCGTCGGCGATGTGATCGCGCAGGTAGGCCACCCGCGCCGTGTCGTGTATCTGGCCAGCTTCGTCCAGCGTGTCCGCAAAGGCCGCGCCGTTTTCCGCAATGTAGAGCGGAATATCCGTGTACTCGCTGGCCAGCTTCAGGGTGTCGGTGATGCACTGCGGGTGTATTTCCCAGCCCATGGCCGTTTTTGGCCCTGGCGGCAGCACCGCGCGCATGCCGCCCCGCGCCGAAACGCCCATCACCACGCGCGTGTAGATGTTCAACCCCAAAAAATCGAGTGGCTGGCGGATCAGGGCCATGTCGTAGGGCTTGGTGGCAAGCCGCGCGCCCAGGCCGCGCAGCAGCGCCAGCGTATCGGCTGGATAGCGCCCGCGAAAGATCGGCTCCAAATACAGCCGGTTCCACAGGCCAGCCCAGGTGTTGGCCGCCCAGATATCAGGCAATCGCGGCGTGTGCGGCGAAACCGGTTGCGGGTTGAGCACCACGCCGATCGCCGCGCGCGGCAGATCGGGCGCGGTTTGTGGCGCAATGCTGCGAAACAGCTGGACGGCCAGCCCGTGGCCCAGCAGCAGGTGGTGCGTCACGCTGAGAATCTGCCAAAAGCGGCGCGTCCCTGGGGCTTTCAGGCCAAGCACATGGCCAAGCCAGGCTACAATCGCCGGCTCGTTGAGCGTACACCAAAAAGGCACATCGGCCCCGTACAGCTCGAACGCGGCAGCGGCGAACTCGGCGAAGCGAAAGGCCGTGGCGCGGTTGGCCCAGCCACCCTGATCTTGCAAGGCCTGCGGCAGATCCCAGTGGTACAGCGTGGCCATTGGCACGATCCCGCGCTCACGCATCCCGCCGATCAGCCGCCGGTAGAACTCCACCCCCGCCGGGTTGATTGGCCCACTGCCACTAGGGAACAGGCGCGGCCAGGCGATCGAGAAACGGTAGGAGCCAACCCCGAGCTTGGCGATGCTGTCAAGGTCTTCCTCGTAGCGGTGGTAATGATCGCAGGCGCGGTCGCCAGTATCGCCCCGATGCACGCGCCCAGGTGTATGCGCGAAACGGTCCCAGATGCTTTCGCCCCGGCCATCCTGGTTCCAGGCCCCCTCGATCTGGTAGGCCGAGGAGGCGACACCCCACAGAAAATCAGCAGGAAAGCGTAACGGCTCCTGGTTGCTCATCCGAATGCCTCAGCGGCGCGGAATCTTCGCGCTTCGGCGGCAGTGTACCTATGCGGCCAGCCGGTGTCAAATGCAGGTTACAACTCGCTGACAAACACTTCGCTGCTGATCTGACTGCATTCCGATCACGGCTGGCCGGTGGCAACGTGCGAAAATAGACATGTGGCACCTTCCTGCCTGCCTCTTGCATTCAGGAAACAACCATCGAGCTGCAGAACTGTGCTTTGTTGCCAGCCCTGCCATTGTTTTTCTTGCATTGCTTGGAGGAACGCACCTGTGATACGCTCCACCGCCCGCCGACCGAGAGTTATCCTTTGGCACGCCCTGTCGCTGCTGGCCCTATTCAGCGCGCTTGTGCCGAGCAGCGCGCGCGCCGCGACCGATCTCACGGTAACAATTACCGACACCCGCGCGACCGCATCGCCCGGCGACACGCTTTCCTTCTTCATCACGGTCGCTAACACCAGTGCTAGCGCGATCCCCAATGCGACGGTGACGGTCAGCCTGCCCACCGATGTGACCTACCTTGCCAGCAGCGGCGGCACTCCGGCAGGCCAAGATGTGGCATGGACGGGCCAGAGCCTTGCCCCAGGCAATAGCTCGTTCTTCGTGGCGGCAACGGTCGGCGGCGCTGTGGCCGATGGCACCGTGCTGACGACCACCGCGACGGCGACCTACGGCGTGCAAACGCCCAGCACCGGCAGCGACACCACAAGGGTAGCCCGCCCGGTCGTGCAGTTCACGCCCGCCAGCATTGCCGCGTTTGGCAATCAGTTGGTCGGCAGCACCAGCACTGCGAAAACCGTGCTGCTGAAAAACATTGGCAGCGCCGACCTAGTGATCAGCTCGTTTGTGATCAGCGGCGATTTTGCATTCACTCAGGATTGCCCCAATGCGTTGGCACCTAACCAGACATGCCAGATCAGCGTAACGTTCACGCCGACTGCCACCGGCGCTCGCACCGGCGCGCTCACACTCACGGATAACGCAGCCAACAGCCCGCAGACGCTCAACCTGAGCGGCACTGGCACACAGCCAACGCTGGCCGTCAGTACGCTCGATCTGCAGTTTGGCACTGTACTGGTCAACACCACGAAAACCGCGACAGTGGAGCTGCGTAATACTGGTACCGCCACGCTGAACATTGCCAGCATCAGCACGCCAGTGGCACCATTCAGCCGCACCAACTGCGCCGCCACATTGGCACCGAACGCGCGCTGTACCATCACCGTGACCTTTGCGCCGACTGCCAGTGGCAGCTTCAGCTCGAATTTTGTTGTCACCACCGACGGCGGCAATGCAACAGTCGCGCTCGCGGGCAGCGGCATCAGCCCTGGCTCGGCGCTAAGCGCAACCACACTCGATT
>JACMIM010000946.1 GCA_014381165.1 Roseiflexaceae bacterium | reverse complement strand
TTGCCGTATATGACCAAGCAAGTGCTCAAGCACCCCAAGCTGTTGCTCAAGCTTGCGCCGCTGGTTGGCGATGACCCGCTGGCCTGGTTGCGCGGCAAAAAGCACAAACAGACCACGCTGTATCTCAAGCCGTTCATGGACGAAAGTGACCTGGATATGGAGCGGATCGAGCGCTGCTGCTACCACAATGCCTCGCCGCGCGGCATCATGAGCTTTTGCGCCATGAACAATCTTCATCGCGATCAGCCGGTGGACGAGGCGGCGTTCGAGGGTACTCGCAGGGCGTAGAACCGCGAACCGCGAACCGCGAACCTCGAACCGCCAAGTGAGGTTCGGTTCGCGGTTCTTGAGGAGCAGAACATGGCCCGCTACGATTACGACATCACGATCATCGGCGGCGGCTCGGGCGGCTTGACGGCGGCGCGGCTGGCCCAGTCGCTTGGCGCGCGCGTGGCCCTGGTCGATAAAGAACGGCTTGGCGGCGACTGCTTGCATTACGGCTGTGTGCCAAGCAAATCGCTTATTCATGTTGCCAAAGTCGCCCAGCAGGCCCGGCAGGCGGCGCAGATCGGCTTAGGCGCAGCCGACCTCGCCGTCGATATGGCCAAGGTGGCACAGTATATCCAGGGCGTAATCGGGCGGGTAGAGCTGGCGGAGCACGTATACACCAAAGGCGTCGATGTGCGTCTGGGCGTGTTTCGCTTTCTTTCCCAGCACGATTGCGCGGTCGATGGCGCTTCGTTTTCAAGCAGATCGTTTGTGATCGCCAGCGGGTCGCGGCCGGTGGTACCACAGATCGATGGGCTGGCTGAAACCGGCTTTCTGACCAACGAGCAGGCCTTTGATCTGCTACATCTGCCCCCTTCGCTGGTTGTGGTCGGCGGTGGCCCGATCGGCGTCGAACTGGCGCAGGCCTTTGCGCGGCTCGGCACACATGTGACGCTGGTTCACGGCCCTGAGCGGTTGCTGCCCAAGGAAGACCCCGACGTTTCGCAAGCAGTGGCCGAGGCGCTGGCCCGCGATGGCGTGGAAATCGTGACCGGGGCGCGCGTGCAGCAGGTGCGGCGCGAAGGCGCGGAAAAAGTGGTCGAAGCCCAGCGCGGCGGCGAACCTGTCACGCTGCGGGCGAGCGAAATCCTGATCGCGCTGGGCCGCATGCCAAATGTCGATGCCCTGAATCTGCCAGCGGCTGGGGTTGAATACAGCGATAAAGGCATTGCCGTCGACGGCTATTTGCAAACCAGCGCCCGTAACATGAGCGCGATTGGCGACGTAATCGGCGGCTATCTGTTCAGCCATGTTGCCGCCTACCACGCGGGAATCGCGGTGCGCAATCTGCTGGTGCCGATCGGCAAAAAGCAGGTGAACTACGATGTGCTACCCTGGGTCACATTTACCGACCCCGAGGCAGCGCGAATTGGCCTGACCGAAGCGCAAGCGATGCAGCGCCAGCCCGTGCGGGTCGTGCGCTTTCCATGGCGCGAGATCGACCGGGCGCAGGCCGAGGCCGAACCCGAGGGCTTTATCAAGCTGGTGTTGAGCGCCAAGAGCGACGAGATTCTTGGCGCGCACCTTGTCGGCGCGCACGCTGGCGAACTGCTGGGCGAGATCGCGCTGGCCATGAAATACAAGCTTGGACTCAATGCAATATTCAGCACCACGCACGCCTACCCAACTTACACAACCGGGCTGCAGCAGGCGGCATTCGAGGCATATCTCGCATCGCAGTCGCTGCAAAACGTGCGCAACATCCTGCGCCCCGTGCTTTCGCTGCGCGGGTGAGGTGATCAAACTGGATTACCGTAGTTGGCAACTTCAGCCTGCGGCAGCATAGAAAAGCTATTTTTTTTGTTTCGTTGTTTGGTGCAACGCACCAAACAACGAAACAATGATGAGCTATTTTCTTGCCTACCGCAGGCGAAATGAAAACCCTTGGGCAACTGCGTAACTCCCTATGAATAACATACTGACAATTTTCGCCCGCGAACCAGTCGCCGGGCGCACCAAAACCCGGCTGTGCCCGCCGTTCGACGGCGCGAGTGCGGCGGCGCTGTACGCATGTTTTCTACGCGATGTGTGCGCCATGGCCGCTGGACTGCCAGGGGTGCAAGCGCTGATCGCGCACACGCCCGAAAGCAACCCGGCCTTCTTTCAGCAATTCGTACCTGGCATGCCAGTACGCCCACAATGCGGCGCAACATTGGGCGAACGGATGGACGATGCGCTCCGTCAGGCGCTCGCCGAAATGCCAGCCAGCGCCGTCCTGATCGGCAGCGATAGCCCTGACCTGCCAGCGGCGTTCATCCACCACGCATTCGCGCAGCTCGCAGCCGGCAGTGATCTCGTGTTGGGGCCAGCTTCGGACGGCGGCTACTACTTGATTGGCACGCGCGAACCGCAGCCGCGCCTGCTCTACGAGGTACCAATGAGCACGCCAACGGTTCTGGCCGACACGCTTGCGATCGCCCAGCAACTGAACCTGCGAGTCGATCTTCTGCCAACCTGGCACGATGTCGATACAGCGGGCGATGTTTGGGCGCTCGAACAGCGCTTGCGCGACGCGCCAGCCGCAGCTGCACCGGCGACGCGGCGATTCCTGGCCCAGCATCGGGTTACACACGCAAGCATGGTGCAGCTATGAACATCTCGATTATCGTTCCAACGCTCGACGAAGCGCAATAGAAAATCGATCTTGTTGTTTCATTTGTAATGCTTTGCACCGAAAACGAAACAATTAGGACTTACGCAGCTGGCGGTTCCTGCCTGCGGCAGCATGGAAGCTCTATCTTTTTTGTTTCGGTTTTGGCGCAAAGCGCCAAAAACCGAAACAATGATTCGTTAGTTCCTTGTCCGCCGCAGGCGAATGGAAACCTGTTGGGCAACTGCGTAACTCCTAAGAACATTATTCGGCTACTCCGGCGGGCGGCCGTAGTAGAGGCGGTACAGGCCGAATGGCGGCATGCCAAGCGCATACAGGAGTTGGTACAGCCAGCCTGTTGCGAGCACGCGCAACGGGCCATACCTGCGGTGCCGCCGTGCCGAAACAAGCACGGGTGGTGTGAGCAGCGCTACGCACCCAGCCGCGCCCAGCCGCGCCCAGATTTCCAGATCTTCCATCAGTGGAATATCGGCAAAACCGCCAAGTGCATGAAAGACATCGGCGCGCACGAAGATAGCTTGATCGCCAGTGAATATGTGGCGCAGGCGCGAACGTAGATTCGTGCTGCGGGCGATCAGTTCGTACAGCCAACCGGGCGCATCAAAGCGCAACGCCCATCCGCCAGCAACCACCGCCGGATCGCGGAGCGCCAGGGCGATGCGCTCGCCAGCATGGGGCGGCAGGCGCGTATCGGCATGCAGAAACAGCAGCACATCGCCCTGGGCTTGGAATGCGCCAGCATTCATCTGGCGGGCGCGCCCGCGTGGCGCATGCACCACCCGCGCAAACGGCGACGCCAGCGCAACCGTGGCATCAGTGCTACCACCATCGGCAACGATAATTTC
>JACMIM010000945.1 GCA_014381165.1 Roseiflexaceae bacterium | reverse complement strand
TCTCGGTTCTCGGTTCTCGGTTCTCGGTTCTCGGTTCTCGGTTCTCGGTTCTCGGTTCTCGGTTCTCGGTTCTCGGTTCTCGGTTCTCGGTTCTTGTCGTTCTGCAATCCACTCCGCTACAGGGCCAAGCCAGGCTGCCAGCGTCTTGCCGGTGCCAGTTGCCGCGTGAATGAGGCCGCTCTCGCCGCGCCCGTAAGCGGCCCAAGCTTCGCGCTGGAATGGAAAGGGCTGCCAGCCGCGCCGCGCGAACCAATCTTCGAGCGAGCTGAGAGCAGAAGACTGCGAATTGGTAGATCTCGGCTGTGATTCGGCCATACCTGTCATACTGCGATTCACCGGCAATGGATGTGCCGCGCCTGGGGAACGCGGGGCGACGCCGCGCCTGGGGAACGCGGAGGCCAGCCCCG
This sequence comes from Roseiflexaceae bacterium, assembly GCA_014381165.1. Taxonomy (GTDB): domain Bacteria; phylum Chloroflexota; class Chloroflexia; order Chloroflexales; family Roseiflexaceae; genus JACMIM01. The sequence continues at coordinate 8,243 of JACMIM010000945.1, read as the reverse complement.
CGTCTACGATCGCCGCCGTGTGGCGGCGAACCTAACCGCACCGTATCACGTTCAGGCCTCAGCCCTGCCGTGTGGCCCTTGTTGGGCCAGCATATTAACGCGCGGCAGCAGCGAGAGCCACCATTGCTCGCGGGTGCGATGGGTGGTCATGTCGGCCAGGTTTGCCATGTCGAGCAAACTGGTATATTCGATCTGCCCATGCATCAGGCCGATCATGGCCATGCCAGGCTGCTCGTTCTCGGCCTCCGCCGCCAGGTACTCGATGCAGCGCGCCGCCAGTCTGGTGGCCTGGATGCGGTCGAAGGGCGTGGGGTCGCCGCCCTGCTGAAGGTGGCCGAGGATGGACTGGCGCACCTCGAACAGCGAGCCGCTGGCTTCCTCGAACAAATCCTGCATGAACTTGGTGGTGTAGATGCGGTTAGCTTGCTCGTTGCGGATCATCAACGCCAGCCGCTTGCCGTTTTGGAAACTGCCGTTCAGCATCTCTACGTCGCGCACGAGGTCGTCGAGCGTGACGCCTTGCTCATGCAGGTAGATGCGCTCGGCCCCACTCGCCAGCCCGCTCATCAGCGCCAGATAGCCGCAGTAGCCGCCCATTACCTCGACAATAAAGGCGCGAAACGATGCCACCGCCGACTGCTTGATCTTGTCGACCGCCTCCACAATGCTGTTGAGTGCAGTGTCGGCCCCCACGCTAGTTTCCGAGCCGGGCAGGTCGTTGTCGATTGTGGTGGGCAGGCAGATGATCGGGATGTTGAATGGAGCGAAGTGCTCGCGTGCGGCGGCCAGTCGGTATGCGGCCTCGTAGCCGGTCCAACCGCCAATCATCAGCAGTCCCTCGATGCTATGCCGACGCAGCGTTTCGGCGATCGTCGGCAGATCGGCCTCGGGCGGGACGTAGCGGCTGGTACCAAGCTCAGAGCCGCCGGCGTTGTTCCAGCCGCTCACACTCGTCCAGTTCATCTCGTCGATCTGGTCTTCGAGCAGGCCGCGAAAGCCAGAGCGCACACCCAACATAATGTGGCCTTTGTCGATACCCAGGCGCACCGCCGATCGCACCGCCGTATTCATTCCAGGGGCCGCGCCGCCGGCCGTCATGACCGCCAGGCGCAGCCGCCGTTGGCCGGGCAGCGGGTCGTGTGGCAGGGCGCGCACCAGCGTTCGCATAGTTTGAAAGGCGTCCGAGAAGCTGCCACCGCGCATTTCCATGGCCTGATCGTACTGCTTGGCCTCGATCGCCCTGGCGACCGCGTGAGTTTCCTCCACGGCCGCCAGCAGCGGGTAGCGCGTGATCCGGTTCTCACGAATGCCAATCACCATCGATTCGCTGTCGGGCGTCATCGCCAGCACCTCATCGACCGCAGTGCAACCAACCAGCGTGCTCATCCAGCGGTCAAACGCGCTGGGCGCACCGCCGCGCTGCACATGGCCCAGAATCGTCACGCGCGTGTCTTCGCCAAGCCGCTCTTCGAGTACCTTTTTGATATAATCGGCCTTGATCGGCTTGCCCTGGCGATCGCGCGCGCCCTCGGCCACCACCACGATGCTGTCACGCCGCCCGACTGCTCGCCCAGCCCGCATGACATCGCACATCAGCGCTTCCCAGTCATCAACATCGGGCGGGTTTTCGGGGATGAAGACCCAGTCGGCCCCGCCTGCGATCGCGCTCATCAGCGCCAGGTAGCCGCAGTTACGGCCCATCACCTCGACCACAAAGGTGCGCTGATGGCTAGCCGCCGTGCTGGAGATCGCATCGATCGCGTCGGTGATGCGGCGCAGCGCGGTGTCCGCACCGATGGTCATGTCGGTGCCGTACATGTCGTTGTCGATCGATCCAACCAAGCCGGCGATATAGAGGTGCGGGTGGCTGTCTGTCAGTTCCTGGGTGAGTTCGCCGCGCTGCACAAGCTCGGCCAGCAGGCCAGGCCACTCGGCGCGGAAGGTGTTCGCGCCGGTCAGGCTGCCGTCGCCGCCGATTACTACCAGGCGGTCGATGCCGCGCTCGGCCAGGTTGCGAGCCGCGCGCAGCCGCCCCGGCCGTTCGCGAAACTCGCTGCTGCGGGCGGTGCCGATCACCGTACCGCCGCGGTGCAGAATGCCGCCGACGCTATTCCAGTTCATCTTGCGAATATACTCGCCGCCTGCGACCATGCCACGATAGCCCTCGTAGATCGCAAACACCTCGATGTCGCGGTCGAGCGCCGTGCGGACAGCTGCGCGAACGGCCGCATTCATCCCCTGTGAGTCGCCGCCGCTAGTCAGCACGCCGATCCGGGTAGCGGTTGGTGTGGTCGTCACATGCACCTCACAAAGAGAACGCCGGGTCAGCTTGGCTGCCACGGCGCGTTTTGATCACGTATGAATCTACAGGAGTGCATGTATCATACCATGAACACCCGCCGATCTCAACGGCCTCCCGACTGATCTCTTTTCGCTGCGTGGGCGGTAAGATAAGTGTTGCTTGTTCCCCAGCGCTGAAGCACTGGGGAACAGGAATAAACTAATCAGGACTTGTGCAGTTAGCGACTTCAACCTACGGCGGTATGAAGAATCTGTCTTTTTTGTTTGGTTGTTTGGTGCAACGCACCAAACAACCAAGCAAGTATGAGGTATTTCCTTGCCCGCCGCAGGCGAAATGAAAACTTGGCAACTGCGTAAGTCCTACTACTATCGAACGTAGCCCAATAGCTCGGCGCTTCAGCGCTGGGGGATATTGATCTGGTACAATAACTGGTAGTGTGCTTTTGATATCGTCTACCAACGCATGTTTTGACGGAGGGGTGGGTGCGCTACTTTCCAAACCGCGAGCAAGAAATAGAAGAGCGCGACCCCGCGACCCTGCGTAGTGAGATCGAGGAGGCGGAACACACAATCCGCGACCTCCTGCGCCAGATCAGCCGCGAGCAAGCCAAGATCGCCGAGGTGGCCAAGTCCTATCAGCAGGTGGTCGCCAGTCTTGTCGAGGTTTCGCGGGCGCAGGCCGCGCTAGAGGTCGATCGCGATCTGTGGCGGCAGCGCGCCGAGCAGTCGGAACATACCGGCGCGGAGCTGCACCTCGTGCCCGCCGAGGCCAATGCGATTCGCAAGGCCATCGCGCGGCTGCACCACCCCGATACCGGCGGCGACCCCGAGCGCATGAAGCTGTGGAACGCGGTGCTCGACCAGCTAGAGCAGTAGGCCACTAACCACGAAGACACGCAGACGCGGAGAAGGCAGTAGCACGTTTTACCACGAAGACACGAAGGCTCGAAGAATTATATAAATTCGGCCTTCGTGTCTTCGTGTCTTCGTGGCAATTAACTTGCCCGGCGGGCGGCCTCGGCGATCGTGGCGATCTGGATGTCGACGGTGTCGGCGATTATGCGGGCGTAGCCGCCGGCCATACTGATCGCCACTGGCAGGCCAGCCTGCTCACAGAAGTCGAAGACCAGCCGGTCGCGGGCGGCCAGCCCAGGCTTTGTCAGCGCCAGGCGGCCCAGCTTATCGTCATAAAATGGGTCGGCCCCGGCCAGGTAGAGCGCTAGGTCGGCGTGGGAAAGCTCGATCGCCTCCATCAGCCCTGCCTCCAGCGCCGCCAGGTAGCGCTCGTCGCCCGCGCCGTCTTCCAGCCCAATGTCGAGGTCGCTCTGCTCCTTGCGAAACGGGAAATTCTTCTCGCCGTGGATGGAAAAGCTGAAGATTGTGTCGTCGCCGCGCGTGATCTCGGCGGTGCCATTGCCTTGATGGACGTCGCAGTCGATCACCAGCACGCGCCGGGCCAGGCCGCGCGCCTGTAGCTCGCGCGCGGCCACCGCTGAGTCATTGAAAATACAGAAGCCCTCGCCGTGACCGGAGCAGGCGTGGTGGGTGCCGCCAGCCAGATTGACGGCATAGCCATCGCGCAGCGCCGCCAGACATGCTTCGATCGTCGCGCCGCTGGAGCGCCGCGAGCGCTGGGGCATTGCCGGCGTCCAGGGAAAGCCGATCCGCCGTATTTCCTGGCTGGAAAGCGCGCCGCGTTCCATGCGCGCGACATAATCGGCGGTGTGGGCGCGTAGCAGCTGGGTGTCGCTGGCGGCAGGTGGGATGACCAAATTCGAGGGTGTGATGATACCCTGGGCGACCACCCGCTCGCGCAGCATGGCGTACTTTTCCATTGGGAAGCGGTGGCCCTCCGGCAAGGGCAGCACAAAGGTGTCGGAGTAAAAGGCTTTCATACACGGTATTATAGCGGGTACGATGGTATCGTATGCACGCGACCCGACCCGGCGCTGAAGCGCCGGGCTATTGGGCTTCGCAGGTACACATAGGCGCACCCTTCCGCGCTGTGATGATTGCAAAACTAACGAGCCCGGCGCTTCCGCGCCGGGTGCTGGAGGGTGAAAATCCAGCGATCTCGTTTGCGCTAAATAGCGTAAAATACTTTTGCTTCACCTTGAATAAGTAGGAGAAACAACAATGGCTCCAATCGAGCGAACGGCGACCGGCACATGGAACGGCGACCTGCGGAGTGGCAACGGCCTGATCGACAGCACCAGCGGCGTGCTGCAATCGACACCCTTCACCTTTGCTACGCGCTTTGAGAACGCCAAGGGCACCAACCCCGAGGAACTGATCGCGGCGGCGCACGCGGCCTGCTTCAGCATGGCCTTGGCTAACTACCTGAGCACCCAAGGCCACACGGCCGACCAGATCTCGACCAGCGCGACGATCACGCTCGATAATGGCAGCATCAACAAGATGCACTTGGTCACTAAGGGTTCTGTCCCCGGCCTGGGCGAGGCCGAGTTCGCGCGGCTGGCCGACGAAGCCGAAAAGCAGTGCCCGGTCTCGAACCTGCTGCGCCCCGGCCTGACCATCACCCTCGACGCCTCGCTGATGTAGGGAGTTTTTGATTGGGTGCGCTGGCGAGCTTCGCTTGCCAGCACATCTGGTCAGTTCCTTTGAACTACTGTGGTTGTTTAAGTGAGCTTGTTGTAGGCGATGATTCTTTAGCTGAACTTTGGGTTCTATGTCAATACAACCGTTGCGCTACATCGCATTCCTACGCGCCATTAACGTTGGTGGGCACACCGTGAAGATGGAGCACTTGCGCTGGCTGTTTGCCGATATTGGCTTCGCCAACGTCGAGAGCTTTATCGCCAGCGGTAATCTGATTTTCGATTGGCCCGCCTGCGATACGGCGGCGCTGGAGCAGCAGATCGACCACTACTTGCACCAGGCGCTTGGCTACCCGGTGGCCACGTTTCTGCGCAGCCCAGCCGAAATCGCGGCGGTGGCGGCGTATCAGCCCTTTCCGCATGAGCCTATGGCCGCGACCGACACGTTATTCGTCGCATTCCTGGCTCGCCCGCCCTCAGACAAAGCCCAAGCGCGGCTGCTGGCACTCCAGACCCCGCTCGACGAGTTTCGCGTTCATGGGCGCGAGGCCTACTGGCGTCGGCGTGGGACGCCCAGCCAATCGGCCATCACCGGTGCGCAGCTCGAACGGGCGCTGGAGCTGCCGGCCACACAGCGTAATATCACTACGGTGCGTAAGCTGGCGGCGAAGTACGGGCCTGAGGGCTGAACGCCAAAGGGTTCGCTGTTCAGTCCAGCGGCTCCAGCTTCCAGCAGCGGCGAGTGCGCTGGCTGTACTCGACGTGATAGGTACGGCCCACTTCCAGCGCCTCATACTGTTCGCGCTGGGTGATGACTGTTCCTAGTTCGGCGAAATCGGCATAGTACGAGGGCGAACCCTGGCGGCTTTGAACGCGGCGCGCATGTGTGAGGCGCTCCTGCCGCACCTGCACCACGCCTGCGCGGATGTCGGCGCGGTGGCCAGCAATATGAATACCGAGCATCACAAATATAGCAAGCAAAATCAGCGCCGCCCCCGCCACCAGTACCCCCACGAATATGCTGCGCGGCGCATTGAACAGAATACAGCTCCAAAATGTGATGATTGCCAACGAACCGCAGCCAGCCACCTTGAGCGGCTGATACATGCTGGCGCGCAGGATAGCATGCTGCTCGGCGCTGAGCGGAATGGTGGTGTTCGTGATTGCTGGTATTAGATGTGGCTGCTGCATTGTTGTGCCTTGTTGTGATTGTGCTGGTATGGAACTTCCCGCACAGCGAGTCCGCAATGCTTGTCGCTGGTACTGCCTGCATGTATAACGTTGAAAGAGGATTTTTCTGGGGCTGCGCTCCAAACCTCCGGTACCCTCGCACATGCGGGTTGAACCCGCTGCTGGCGTGCGAAACGCGCTGAAGCGTGTGTTAGAGCAGTTCAACGCGCTTCAGCGCGTTTCGGCGTATCAGATGCCGAATTCATTCGGTGGCCGTGGGGGCGGCGCAAACCTGTATGCCGCACCCCAATCGGCTCGCCCGTGCTATACTTGATGTGATGCCGAGCGTAGAGCGTGGCTTTTCCTTTCTGTAGTGCAACGTCTGGCGTTTTCAACCATATGCCTCACCGCCGCTCGCCGCTGATGTTTTTATTCGTCTGCGTGTTTGTCGATATGATCGGCTATGGCATTGTGCTGCCACTGCTGCCATTATTCGTCGAGCGCCAGGCCGCAGGCGGCACGGTGGTCGGGCTGCTCAGTGCGCTATACGCGGGCGTGCAAACACTTGGTGGCCCGCTGCTCAGCGGCCTCTCCGACCGCTTTGGCCGCCGGCCCGTGCTGCTCCTTAGCTTACTAGGCACCTCGGCGGCCTACGCGCTGCTAGGCCTAGCCGATACGATCTGGCTGCTGTGCGCGGCGATCGTACTCGACGGCGTGACTGGCGGCAACCTGAGCATCGCCCAGGCTTTTATTGCCGACAGCACGCCGCCCGAGCGGCGCGCGCGTGGCTTCGGGCTGCTTGGCGCGGCCTTTGGCCTGGGGTTGATGGTCGGCCCGCTGATCGGCGGCACGCTCAGCCAGTTCTCACTGAGCGCCCCGGCCTTTGCCGCCGCCGCGATCGCGCTGGCCAATGTGCTGCTGGGCCTGTGCATCCTGCCCGAATCGCTGCCGCCTGAGCGCCGCGTTAGCGCCCCGCTGCGCAGCTACAACCCCTTCGCGCAGCTGGCCAGCACGCTGCGGGCGGGGCCAACACGCGGCCTCCTGCTGACCGTGCTGCTGCTGAACCTGGCCTTCTCTGGTCTGCAAAGCAACTTCCCGATCTTTAGCGGCGCACGCTTTGGCTGGGACGCGCAAGCTAATGGCTACTTCTTTGCATTCGTGGGCGTGTGCGCCGTGCTGACCCAGGCTGCGCTGCTTGGCCCAGCCCAGGCCCGCTTCGGTGAGCGCCAGCTGGTGCTGGCTGGTATCGGCCTGATGGCGGGTAATTTGCTGCTGGTCGCTACATTGGGCCAGGACTGGATGCTGTTTCCAGCGGTGGCACTACTGGCGCTCGGCAGCAACTTGGCCATCCCTTCGCTGGCCAGTCTGCTTTCGCACACCGCCGCGCCCGAGGCCCAGGGCCGCCTGATGGGCGTGCAGCAATCGGTGCTGAATGCGGCGCTGATCGGCGGCCCACTGCTGGCCGGCCTCTCGTTCGACCTGATCGGCCCCAGTGCGCCCTATGCACTTGGTGGCCTGCTCGCGGTTTGTGCATTGGCCGTAGCCTACCGCTCGACGGCTGGCAGCCGCAGGGTGTATGCGTAGGCATCCTCGACCCGCTGATAGCCCAGCCGCTCATATAGGCGCTGCGCCGTGGTGTTGTTCGTATCGGTCGAAAGCGCCAATTCCTTGGCCGCAGTGGCCACGCCAAATGCGCGCGCCCGCTCCAGGAGCGCCTCGGCCACGCCCTTGCCGCGCGCTTCGGCGGCCACGAACAGGTCGTTCAGCACCCAAAGCCGCTGCAGCGAGACCGAGGAGAACGAGGGGTAGAGCTGGGTGAAGCCAAGCCCGCGCCCACCGTGATGTGCCAAAAACACCACCGACTCAAGCGCGGCCATGCGCTCGAACAGAAAGCGGCGTGCGCCTGCCAGATCGCTGTGCTGGCCATAGAATTGCCGGTAGCCGTTGAACAGCGGCACGAGCAGATCGAGATGCTCGATCTCGGCGCGCTCGATGGTTGGCGAGAGGTCGCTCATTGGCATCGTCCTTCGTTAGATCAAGCAGAATAATTGTAGCACCGTCCAGGTTCGATCGTATTCGCCACAGCGTGGCGAGCGTAGACGCGGGGCTAGCCCCCGCGTACCCCATCGCGTCTACGCTCGCCGCCGTGCGGCAGCGGGTCACACAATTGCTGCACGCCGTAGCACCGCGATCGCCGATTCTACGCCCCGCTCG
>JACMIM010000944.1 GCA_014381165.1 Roseiflexaceae bacterium | reverse complement strand
GCGTTTTAGCTGGGCAGCGTCACAATCGTCTCGAAGGCAAAGCGCCATGGCGGACCTCCTCATCCGCCGTCTATGAATCACACACGCTCCGCGTCGCGGAAGCCCCGAGAGTCGGACTTACCGGGCGCTGGTATTAATGAACCATGCAACAAAGTCACATCTTCGGCCGTGCGCGCGGCCGACCTCACGACAAGGTTCTATGTCACCTGACGTCGCCCAGGATAGAGCGGTTGAGCACGCGGACCACGTACTCCACGAAGGCCGGCGTGAAGATCGTGCCGTGGTTCGGCAGGATCTGGGCGTCCACCTCTATTACCTTTGACCCGCTGTCCGGACATGGGTTGGGGTTAGCGTGAACCTTATTCAACTGCATTGAATACCAAACGTCCGCGGCCTTCGGATAGCCGCTCTTGGGCTGTTTGAAAACCGTTGCCAAGTCGGCAGAATACAACTCTTTTTTAGACCCTTCCGGCACCCGCAAAAAACCACGTACGATGGTTTGATCACCTTCCGGGTGCGGCGCGACGCCACTTGCCACTTGCATTCGTAGGCGGTGCGTGACGAATTCACCAAAGTTGGCCGCCGTGTAAACATGTTCGGGAAACAGCGCTGCCTGCTGCGACGCATAGTCAAACGTGAGGGTCTGGCCGGTTGGGTATACCTGCCGCGTTACTACATCGGCTTCCGACGAGAAGGACAGCAACGGCACCCCGATCGGCCGACACTGGCGTTCCTGCTCGTGGATGCCGCGGTAGAGCTCGGCAGAGAATGCGGGATTAACGAGTAAGACCAAGTCGGGCCTACGAGCGCCAGACACTGAGTTTGCAGGTGGGGGCAGACCGTCTCGCACGGCGTGGAACACTGCTCGCGCGCCCAGGCTGTGACCGGTGACAATAAGTGCGCTGCGCCGGTCTGCACGCCGCTCTTGCGAACTCGCGGGGAGACGCTGTGCCAGGCCCTGGATTACTCGGCGCAGCAGTGCACCTTCAGCACCCAACCGATCGGCCGCCTGGAGTCGGTTCCAAAACGTTGTGGCATTCGCCATATCGTTGGAATAAAGCTTGCCCGGCCAGCCGACATACACGCCCACAACCTTGCGCGCCGTCCTGGGAGTCGCGCTCGCGGCAGCGTTTTCCATCATTTCGAGTTCGCTAACGATCCTAGCGTAATCACACACATAGGTGTCGCGAGGTGCTGCCGAGTGCTGCCAACCATGAACGAAAACGGAGACAAGCGCCCCCGCGCCAGCATTTGCCCCGTCCAGCGCGCGGAACAGCGCCTCTTCCTGCTTCGGGTCTCGCGCGTTGCCGCGATCGTCCGCTTCTACGAAGTATAGCGAACGCGGCGGCACCATGACTGCGTTGCCGCACTCGGGAGCTGTCAGCACCGTTGGACCGGGCGCGCGTGGGGCCACCGAGATCCTCTGAACGGACTGATCATTAACAAAGACCAAGTCGCTTTCGTGATCTAGATCCCAGCGAATTTTTAATGGAAGCGCCGGGGTAACAGCCTGTTTTATGCGCTCGGGAAGCAGGTTTAACGCGCTTCCTTCCACTCCCAGCAACATTGTGAGTTCGGGCGAACTCTTCGATGTTGAGGATCCAGGCGTGCTGGCGAGCCGCAGCGACAGGCCGTCACCCGGCGGACCGATGCGCAGGTCGTGCTTGGTGGCCATGGTTGCCAGGTGGCGGCGCACCCACCCACCTGCCGACGATTTCTGTCCAGACGTATCTCCGGACGGCGCTTCGCCCAGCGCTTCGGGCTGTTTGAAAGGCTGGGCATACTCAGCATCCAGGACCACACTTTGGGTGGTGAGCTGCTTCGCCACGGCGTCGCCCAGCGATTGCGGCAGCAGCGCCGAACACGCGGCTGCCGCATCCGGCGCGACCTGGGCGGTGATCGTCGCGATCAGCGCATTGCTCCAGTCCACACGCATCGGATCCAGGTGGGCCACGCATTGGCCATAACGCACCCGAGTACCGGCCACGGTGACGTCCGGGCTTTGCCGGAACGCATCGACACAGGCACCATCACTGGCGAACTGCTCGCCCAACGACACCGGATCGACCTGGATGCGTGCCCCGAAACTGGCTGTCCAGCGCCCATCGCACGCTTCACGAATTAGCGCGGTGCTCGCCCTCAGCTGCAAGGGTCTTGCTAGGAGCGCTTCCGGCAGCCCTGCCGGGCGTCCCTGTGCCTCGAACGCAATCGGAGTAGTTGAGGAGCTACACTCCAGCCATTTAAGTTCACATAAGCGCTCGCGGGCAACGATAGAATTGACGACCTGCAACCCTACAATTAGCAGCAAGCCAATCGTTATAAACCCTGCCATCGCCTTGAAAACAGTGCGCGCTCGACCAGTCACTGTATTTGCTTCCAATCGTTGATGAGGCATCTAGGCACGTAATCATGCATTCACTAGATTGGAAATTAAGAATAAGGAGTAGTGTGCGGCGGCGGCGGTTAGCCTTGCAGGCTGAGCGATGCGAGCAGCGAAGCCGCTGTGCGAGTGAAAGCCCATGTTGGTTTGAGAGGCTAATACTGATCGGCGCGGTTGTGCCAGCGCACCCGTCTTCAGATGTTTCGCTGGGCACCGCATGCTCCTTGCCTCAATCCGACGCACCTGATCGACACAGTCCCATTGCAATATCGATACATATCTCGGGACGCTTGTCCAATGAAAATTTTTGTAACAGCTGGCTAAGATGGCCGAGTGACATCAAGCACTGCTGACCAGAGTCTGTGACCAAGCCTCCCCTCATTTCCGGATTGCACCGAACATTTCGCTAAAGACTGGTTGTGGCGCCAGCATCTGCGCGGACTGTTTGATCAAAGGCTGTAGTCGCAGTTGGGGCATGGTGGGAATGAGTTCGTAGAGGGCACCCTCAACTTGTTTGGCCGTGATCGCAACAAAGCGGACAAAGTAGCCGGTCACACTGATGGTTACGGCGCTGCGGCAACCCCGCTGATCTCCGCCCAAACAGCGATTGCTTCAGTTCTGGCAGCTCGAT
>JACMIM010000943.1 GCA_014381165.1 Roseiflexaceae bacterium | reverse complement strand
GGCCGCCGCCGCCGAAGCCGCGGGCCAGCTCGCCCGCGTCCAATAGAGGTGGGTTGGCGCGCAGAATGACCGGGGTGCCATACTGGCCCGTGGCGATCGCCAGAACAGTCACGGCAGGCTCGTACAGATCGCGTAGCTTTTCGGCCAGCGGGGAAAGCTGCGGCGCATCGCCCGCGACATGGGCTGTGGCCAGCAGCACGCTCCACCCCTCGATCTGGAGGTGCTGGCCGTGCTGGTCGAGCTGATGAAAGATGTGCTCCTGCTCGGGCGAAAGCGGGCGGCGCAGGAACTCGTCGAGCGCGGCGATGCGCGCGCCCTGGCCAAGCAGCCAGGCGGCGGCAGCCACATCCTGCTGGCGCGTGCTCGCGTAGGACAAGTTGCCGGTGTCGTCGTAAATGCCGAGCAGCATGAGCGTGGCCTCGACACTGGAAAGAGTGATTCCAGCGCTTGCCAGCCGCTCGACCAATATTGTAGTTGCCGCACCGACTTCGGCGTGGATGAGTTCCTCGTGTGGGCGCGGCGGGCTGATGCGCGGGTGGTGATCGAAGATCAGCGTGGGCATCTGCTCGTCATCTAGGCCAGGCAGTGCTGGCGGGTGCGGCGTATCAACTACAATCAGGCGCGAGACTGGCTCGTCCGGTAGGTCGTCTTCCTCGACAAAGGGCAGGTGTTCGTGAAACAGCGCGATAAACTCGGCGACATTCTCGCGCAGCCGTGAACTGAGCAGCGGGATAGCGCGCGGGAAGAGCTTGGACGCGGCGAGTTGCGCACCAAGGCCGTCGAAATCAGTATAGCTATGTGTGACAATCAGTTCCATGCGCGGCGATTATAGCACGCCCCACTCTATACGTAGCTCTAGCCCCTTGTGATCGGAAAGGAAGCCTGCGCCTGATTGAGCGAATCTGACACGCTGGTCGAAGATGATCTGAGACTGCTGGGTAATGGCGATGCCCTGAGGTGCGCGCACCAGCGCAAAGTCGATCGGCAGGGCGTAGCGGGCGGGGATGCCAGGCAGCGGCCGATAGGTCGGCTGGGTGTCGCCGGCGAGTGGGTCGAGCAGGCCGCTGTCGAAGAGAAACTCACGAAATAGTGCGCTGTCGCGCGGGACGTTGAAATCGCCGCAGACCAATACAAGCGCATCCGCTGGCTCGGCCTGCACAAGCTCGGCCAGCTGGCGCAGTTGCTTGCGCTCGACCCGCGCATAGGCATTGTCGGTCAGCCAGTCGCCCCGATAGTTGGCGTTCAGGTGCGTGTTCAGCACCACCACCAGCTGCCCATCACATGCGAAGCTGGTTCGCAAGACACCCTTGGCCAGTGCCATGTCGGCTAATGCCGGCGAAAACCACTGGCCACGCTCGCGGTAGGGCGTGAAGGCCGTGGCGGTAATCGGCTGACGGGCCAATGTCAGGAGGCCGCCTTTTGGTGCATGGACATGTGGCTCGAATGCGCTATGCGGAAAGGTGCGGCAGGCGCGGGCCAGCAACGCGCGGTACGGTCGTGCCTGTACCTCTTGGAGGCAGGCGACCGTGGCCTGGCTGGCGTCGAGCGCGGCGGCGAGCGCCAGCAGCCGCTGGCCGGTTTGCGGCGCGGGAACGCCAAAGCAGTTGAATGTGATCAGGGTGAATTGACTCATACCCAGCTCAGAGCAGGCAGCGTACCACGCGCCCTGGTATGGGGATTGCAGGCTCGATTGCAAAGGGGGCCACGTAGGTTTTTGCAGCCGCTCGTGTGGAACGCGCTTCAGCGCGTTTTGGCATAGCAGACGCCGGATTCATCCGGTGGCCGTGGTAGCGGCGCAAGATAACACGGCACACTCGGTTGCAGATTAATTCCTAAACTTAAACAAAGGAAACTCTGTGCTTGCTCAACTGAGCCGCTATGGGCTTTGCGCCGCAGTCGCGCTCGCTGGGGTGGCCAACCAGCGCCGCTACCGAATGGCCACGACATGGTTGCCACACGTAGCCATGAATAGCTTTGCGCTGCTGCTGCCGGAGTTGCTGCGGATAGTGCCGCGCCCGCGCCGGCCACACGAGCTGGTGGCGGCAGGGCTGGCTACGCTCGACGCGCTGGTGTGCGAGAATCCTAGGTATATTGGTTATATTGCGCCGCTTTCGGCTGGCTACCTGCTCTCGCACCCTGATTTTAATATCTACAAGGGTGCGTGGGCCGAGCTGAAGCTGGCGGGTCTTGGCCTCGACGCCGTTCCGCATGGTGCGACTGCGTTCGCGCTGGCGACGCTTTCTGGTGATACAATCGAGCAATTCGCCCAGCAGTTGCCAGCTGGTTCACCCTCGAGCGAGCTAGTAGCATGGTGGGCCAAGCGGCCTGTGCTGTTTGGCGCGGTGGTGGTGGCGCTGGCGACGCTAGCGTGGGAGGCGGGCGAGTATCGAATTCACCTCCACGAGCTTGCGCAGCGCGGCGACGCCAGCCAAATTAACATGCAGTGGAGCGCTGCCGACACGGTTGCTGATCTGGCGGCCAACGCGCTAGGATGTGGCGCGGCAGCAGTCTGGCGGCAAGCGCGGGCTTGACCTGGACACGGGGTGCAGGCGGGTTGAACCCCGCTACTGCTAGCCAAAACGCGCTGAAGCGCGTGTACCCGCGCCTAACGCGCTTCAGCGCGTTTTGGCATATCAGACGCCAGATTCATCCGGTGGCCGTAGTTGGACACGGCGTATCTCGACATCAAAGGAAATACTATGCAGCTTTCTGAGCGCCAGCGTCAAGTCGTTATGCTGGCCGACAATCTGGCCGCGCGCTTTCGCGAACGGGTCGATCGCTACGACCGCGAGGGCGCGTTTCCCTTCGAGAATTACGCCGAGCTTGGTGAATCCGGCTATCTTCGGCTGATCGTGCCAACTGAGTATGGCGGTGATGGCATCGATCTGTTCGAGATCGTGCTGGCGCAGGAGCATCTGGCGCGCGGCGACGGGGCGACGGCAATGGCGGTCGATATGACACTGCACTTAATCGGGCGGCTGGCCGAGCAGCGCAGCTGGCCGGAGCCGCTGTTTGCTCAAGTCTGCCGCGCGATTGCCGATCAGGGCGCGCTGGTCAATGCCGCCGCGACCGAGCCGGAAATGGGCAGCCCCTCGCGCGGCGGATTGCCAAGCACCACGGCGGCACCCGCCGAGGGCGGCTACCGGATCAATGGGCGTAAAATCTTTGTCAGCATGGCTCCGGCACTACGCTACTTCGTAACCAGCGTGGCGATCCCACCGGGCGAGCAACATCCCCAGGGCGCAACCGCGCAGGCGCTTGTCGCGGCCAACACGCCGGGGCTTGAGTTGGTCGACACTTGGGCCGATGCACTGAGCCTACGCACCAGCGGCAGCTACGATGTAGTCTACCAGGATGTATTTGTGCCAGCAGATTGGGTGTTTGACATAACCCCAGTCGGCGCACCGCCAAAGCCGCAGGGTGCGCCAATGCAGATGGCCTGGTTCGGGCTCTCGCTGTCGGCAGTCTACCTGGGCATTGGTCAGGCGGCGCTCGACGCGGTGACACGCTACGCCAACGAGCGCGTGCCGACAGCACTGGGCAAGCCGATTGCCACATTGCCAAACATCCAGCGGCGGGTGGGTGAAATACAGGTGGCGCTGGCAGCCGCGCGCGCTGTGCTGCACAACACCGCGCGCGATTGGGTCGAGCAGACAGATCTGCGTGCGACAATGGCCCCTCAGATCGCCACAGCTAAATATCTCTGCACCAACGCTGCGATGACTGCAACCGACCAAGCTCTGCGCGTAGCGGGTGGCTTTGGCTTGACACGCCAGCTGCCACTGGAGCGCCTGTACCGCGATGCGCGCGCCGGCCTGACTCACCCACCCCAGGACGACGCCGCGCTGGAAATGGTCGGGCGAGCGGCGCTGGACTATAGCATCTCTATTTGAGGTGTACCCATGCGCGGGCGCGCAACGCGGGGGTTTGGGGGCCGCAGCACCCGAAAAACCCACCTCCCTTTTTTACGACTCCGG
>JACMIM010000942.1 GCA_014381165.1 Roseiflexaceae bacterium | reverse complement strand
CTGGAGGTGGCCGATTAGGTGCCAGGTTACGGCTGGGGGCTGGGGGCTGGGGGCTGGGGGCTGGGGGCTGAGGGCTGAGGGCTGAGGGCTGAGGGCTGAGGGCTGAGGGTTGAATGCGTTGCTTTCTCCTGAACCCGGAACCCGGAACCCGGAACCCTGGAGCGCGTCAATCTTTTCCTCGGCCTCCTGGATGCGGTTTTCGCCGAAGTGGCGCAGCCCGGCGGCTAGCGCCTCGGCGACGACTTCTACTGGGTGAGTCTTTGAAACACCAATCAGCGTGATCTCGTCGGGGCTGCGGCCTGCGCGGCGGGCGGCGGCACTGATGCGGGCCTGGACGCGGGCGATTCGGTCGGCGATCGGCTCGCTGGTCATGTGGCTTTCCCGTGATGCTGTTTTTTGGTCTAATAGGGCGATCAGATCAACGTCGTACAATGCGATCATCGCAGAAGCGCGATATATTGTGCTCTGCCCTGACCGCATCGCATGACATTGTCGCGCTTCTCCCTGCTGACTCTGTAAGGGTATTATACCGTTTCTTGTGGTAGATTTAGGGCCAAGCATGTGCTACTTCTGTGTACGGCGGGGCGAAGCATCCGCTGCTGGATATCT
Organism: Roseiflexaceae bacterium; assembly: GCA_014381165.1. GTDB lineage: Bacteria > Chloroflexota > Chloroflexia > Chloroflexales > Roseiflexaceae > JACMIM01. The sequence goes on along the minus strand of JACMIM010000942.1, from coordinate 1,554 downwards.
GTCTAAGCTGATCTATCGGGGCAGATGCTTCGCCCTCCCTACGCCCGCCGCAGGGTTATGGTGAAGCGGCTGCCGCGCCCGAGCGTGCTTTCGGCGTGGAGGTCGCCGCCCATGGCGTGGGCGAGTTCGCGGGCCAGCGCCAGGCCCAGCCCCGCGCCGCCGGTTTCACGCGCACGCGACTGATCGCCACGGTAGAAGCGCTCGAACACCAGCAGTAGTTCGTCGGGCGCGATGCCGAGGCCAGTGTCGGCAACAGTAATGGCAACCCCGCCTGGAGTTGGCGCAGCCTCGATTGCCACGATACCGCCAGCAGGCGTGTGGCGGAGCGCATTCTGCACCAGGTTCAGCAGCACCTGCTCAAGGCGCGCTTGGTCGGCCTGAGCTGCGGGCATGTCAGGTGGCGTAGCGTCGATTAGCTCGATCTGGCGATTGCGCTGGGCCAGCGGAGCCAGCTTCTCGACAACCTGGGCTACGACATCCTTGACAGCGACTGCTGTGATGACAAGCGGCAGCTGTTGGGCCTCGGCGCGCGCAAGCGTGAACAGATCCTCGATCAGCCCGGTCAGGCGGTCGACTTCGCCATGAATAATCGCGAGATCGCGTTGGGGTAGCCGGTCGCCGTGCTCCTGCTCCAGCACCTCGACATAGCCGCGCAGGGTGGTCAGTGGCGTGCGCAGTTCGTGCGAGACATTGGCTACCAGGCGTTTGTTTGCGGCCAGCGCGGCCTCGGCTCGCGCGGCCTCGGCCTCCAGCGCCTGCTCGCGCTCCTCGAGCTGGGCGGCCATGGCGTTGAAATCGCCACTCAAGCGGCCAAGCTCGTCCTCGCGGTCGACGACCACGCGGCGCGCATAGTTGCCGGCCGCCACATCGCCAGCAGCCTGGGTCAGCCGTTCGACCCGGCGCGAGATCTGGCGGGCGATCAGCGCGCCAATGCCAAGCGCTACCAGCAGCACCGGCACAATCACCGGCAGGGCCAGCAGCAGGGTGAAGCTGGCACCAAACAGCGTGATGCCAAGCACCCGGCCAATCGCCGCCCCAAACTGAAAGCGCGCGTCCATGTTATTTTCGACTACCAGCGTACCGAGCACCTGGCCATCGGCAGCAGTCATGCGGCAGGCGGCAGCCTCGGGCAGCGGGCCATCGATCGGGCGAGCGCTGACACAGCCGCTCGCGGCAGCTTGATCAAGCGTCAGCCGCCACTCAGTTTGCCATGTCTCGTCCAGTGGCTGGCCGACCGCCAGTGGCTCCTGGCCAGCGGATGCTAGCACCATGCGGTCAGTACTCAACACGGTAATGCGCCGCACGCCGGCCAGATCGACGAATTCGCCAATATCCTCTGTCTCCTGGCCCACCGGAAGTGGCAGCTGCGCGCCGCCATCGATCAGCTGTGCGAGCACGGGTGAAAGTTCGCCGGGTGTCACCCCCTTGCGCAGGCTCGGCTCCAGCGCTTGCGCCAACCGTTCGGTTGATGTGTCGATCGGGCGCACGATTGGTGCGGTGGCCAGGCTTGAAATCGCCACGAACAGGCTGAACACGACTGGCACAATCACCAGT
>JACMIM010000941.1 GCA_014381165.1 Roseiflexaceae bacterium | reverse complement strand
GCCGGACGCTGACGCCGCCGCCCCGCCGCTTGTGTTTCCGCCACAGGCGGCAAGCGTGCCGGCCAGCAGCAGGGCGGCAAGTATGCCGCCGATCCGTTGTGTCGTGGTCATCTGAGAGCCTCCTTGCTCGAAAAGACTAGGTCGCCCTGTAAACTCGATCACTCCATGACAATACACACCTTGCCGCAGGTGGGATTCAAACTGTTGCGCCACCACCACGGCCACCGCATGAATCCGGCGTCTGATACCCCAAAACGCGCTTCAGCGCGTTCAATCGCGTCCAACGCGCTTCAGCGCGTTTCGCATACCAGCAGCGGGTTTCAACCCGCGCCAACAGCGCCGCGCCCATGCCGACCGGCCCCATGCCGGTGATCAGCACGCGGTCGCGGCCTGCGACCTGCATGCGCGTGAGGGCCTCATACGCGGTGCCGAAGCCACAGGCCACCAGTGCGCCATCGACATAGCTTAATGCGTCCGGCAGGGCCACGCAGGTTGTTTCCTCGGCCAGCATGTACTCGGCGTGGCCGCCATCGCGCTGCCAGCCATAGGCGCTGCGCAAGGGCGAGCTGCAGCTGATCATGTAGCCCTCGCGGCAGTCGTGGCACAGCCCACATCCACTGATATGGTACAGCACCACGCGATCGCCCACGCGAAAACGCCGACAACCCGGCCCGACATCGACGATCTGCCCACACGGCTCGTGGCCAGCGATCACGTTCTGGTAGGCCTCCGGGCCGTGGCCGAGATGCTCGCGGTAGATCGCCCGAATGTCGCTGCCGCAGATCGACGAGGCGCGCATTTTGATCAGCACCTGCCCCTGGCCCGGCGTGGGAATTGCGAAGTTGCGCAATTCCACCTGCCGCTGCCCTGGCAACAGCACCCCCCGTATCACAGCACCCATGGCCACCTTATGACTCACTGGTTAAGGCAGTTTCTAACGCAATTAATGTGCCATTGGAGCGGCAGGTGGGTTGAGGCATTGCCATCACGTCCGCCTGCGGCTGAAGCCGCGGGCTAGCACGACGAAGCCCGCCTACGCGGGCTAAATATCGTTTCAGCCCGCGTAGGCGGGCTTCGTACCCCAGCCAGCGGCTTCAGCCGCGCGGCTGTAAATTACATGGGTGCGGCCTAGGCGCAGGCGGGTTGAAATCCGCTGCTGGTAAAGAACAAAGAACAAAGAACAAAGAACAGATAACCCAATAGCCCGGCGCTTCAGCGCTGGGGGACACGCGCTGGGGGAGCTTCAGCGCCGGGGCGTTCAAACCGTCCGCCTGTTGCCAGGTGAAATCCCGCCGCCGCTTTCCGCAATACTCTCGAATACGCCGGGTGCTGTCTCCTGCGGCGCAAGCACCTTGATGCCGGTGGGCCGGAGCAACAACTCACGCAGCGTCGGGTCGTAGGGGCTGAAGCGCGTCTTGAGCACGGCCAGCATGTAGTGCAGCGTGCCCAACGCCAGCGTGTACTGCATCACCAAAAGGTTGTCGGCAATCGGCTGAATCGGGCTGTAGCGTGTGTCGAGGCGAAAGCCAACGAACGGCTCGATCTCCAGGGTGTACAGGCTGGTTGCCCTGCGGCTGGCCAGGTGTATGGCCAGCGCCGTGAGATGCGTGCGTGCCCGCGCCCCTAACACCTGCACCAGAACGCCAACCCCATCGACCACAACCCGCTGCCCGCTGGTGGTCAAGGCGGCCAGCACGCTCGCGGTGACAATATCCGGTGTGAAATCGGATGCCGTGACATGCAGCACCACAACCGACCCTGTGGCACTGGCGGCGTCGAGGTCAAGCCCGAATGTTTTGGCCTTGCGCTGCAGCTGCTCTGCATCCTCGCCAAAGCTGACCAAAATTGTTGGCTGCTCGGGGCGTGCGCCCGCTAGTGCCCAGTGCAGTGCCAGCGTCGTTTTGCCTGTGCCGGGCGCGCCGGCCAGTACCGTCGCAGTTCCCGTGGTCAGGCCGCCAGCGATCAGCGCGTCCAGTTCTGGCAATCCAAAGCCTGCTTGCCCGCGCGCTTGGGCCTGCACCAGCGGGCGTGGCAGCGATTCAAGCCGTGGAAAGATCGTGAACCCTTGCGCATCGATCGCATAGGTGTGCAGTCCATGCAGGTGGCTGCTGCCCCGGTTCTTGATTACCTCGATGCGCCGCATGTGATCCCAGCCCTCGACGCCGTATTCCAGCCCCAGCACGGTATCGACAACCGTTAGCTCGGCGGCGATCTGTGGGTCGCGGCCATGTCCTTCCATCGTAACAAGGCATGTCACGTTCAGATACGAGCTGATGTTTGCCAGTGTACCTAGAAAGCGGCGCACGGCGTTGGTGCTGCCGAGCAAGCCCGCAGCACCCTGAAAGCCATCCACCATCAGCCACTGCACATCCAGGCGTCTGATGGTCGCGATGATCGCGGGTTCTGTCGCCTCGGAGTCGCCGCTCAACAATGCGCTGAATGGCAGCAGCATAATCTTGTTGCCGATCAGCGCTTCGTCAAAGAAATCGAGGCTGTCGAGATGCGCAAGCAGCTTGCCCGTCCCTTCGGATGCGTTGGTCACGATCAGCCCGCGTGCGCCATTATGCGCCATCTGAAACAGTAATTGGCTGGCCAAGACCGTTTTGCCAGCACCAGGGGTGCCAACCAGCAGCACGACCGCACTAGCAGTCAGTCCACCACCCAAGATCAAATCCAGGCCGGGCACCAGCGTTGGCAGAACTTCGCGTTTAATCATATCAGGCTTCCTTTTCAAGCCCACCAAGCAGAGCTTCGATGTCGGCAATCATGAATGGCTTTGTGATCACGCTTTGCACTCCTTCTAGCGTTATGCGGCGTTCGGGTGTGATACTGCCAGCGGTCATAACGACGGTAGGTGTTGCGCGCAGGGCCGGGTCGGCTTGCAGCGCCGCAACGAGTTCGTAGCCATCCATAACTGGCATCATCAGGTCGGTCAGCACAAGACTTGGGGCATACTGCCGCGCAAGCTCCATGGCCACCTCACCATTGCGCGCCGAGAGCGCCTGGTGTCCGCACTCTTCGACAATGAGTTCTAGCAACTCAAGGATGTCGTGTTCGTCATCAACAAGTAAGATGATCGCCATAACCTGTGCAGCTCCAACTTCAAACACGCAGCAGGCGGCCAAACCCTCACCCCCTGCCCCTCTCCCAGCGGGAGAGGGGCAGGGGGCGAGGGGTACAGTAGCGTTACCGTCCGACTGCCCTGCGGTAGGCTGGCGAAACCGATCGTAGCCGTTCGACCATCGCCGGCAGCGCATCCGTAACGAAATCGATGTCCTCTGGTCGCGTGTCCTTGCCCACACTGAAGCGCACGGCACCAATCGCCTGCTGGTGATCGACACCGAGCGCGGAAAGCACATGCGAGGCTTCCAGTGCGCCGCTGGTGCATGCCGAACCGCTGGAAGCGCAGATGCCCTGCTGGTCGAGCAGCAACAGCAGGCTTTCGCCCTCGATAAATTCAAACGAGATGTTGGCATTGTTCGGCAGCCGTTCGCTCGCGCTGCCATTCAGCGCTGTAAACGGCACGCGCTCCAGTACCTGGCCGATCAGCCGGTCGCGCAGGGTGCGGCAGTGTTCGGCGTCGCTTGCGCGCCGCTGATCGGCCAGGCGTAGCGCCATGGCCTGCCCCACGATACCTGCCACATTTTCGGTGCCAGCGCGCCGCCGCCGCTCCTGCCCGCCGCCATTGATCTGCGGCCACAGCGGCGTGCCGTGGCGCGCATACAGCACGCCTACACCCTTCGGCCCATAGAACTTGTGCGCAGCCAACGTCAAGAAATCGACGTTGAGCGCCTTTACATTGAGCGGCAGCGCGCCGGCCGCCTGCACCGCATCGCTGTGCAGCAGCACGCCTGCCTCGCGGCAGATTGCACCAAGCTCGGCCAGCGGCTGAATGCTGCCAATCTCATTATTGGCATACATAATTGTTGCCAGCACGGTGTCGGGGCGAATCGCCGCCCGCAGATCCTCGGGCCGCACCAGGCCCTGCCGATCGACCGGCAGCACCGTCGCCGCGAAGCCCTGGGCTTGCAGCGACTCGACCGCGTGCAGCACGGCGTGGTGCTCGATCGCACTTGTGATAATGTGCGCGCCCCGGCCCGCCGTGCGTTGGGCTTGGGCAACACCCTTGATCGCCAGATTATCCGATTCAGTGCCGCCGCCAGTGAAGATAATCTCTTTACGGCTGGCCCCCAGAATCGCTGCGACCGTCTCGCGCGCGGCGTCGACCGCCTCCAGCGCCATGCGCCCGGCGGCGTGAATGCTCGACGGGTTGCCAAAGTGCGTTGTGTAATATGGGGTCATCGCCGCCACAACGCGCGCATCTACTGGTGTAGTCGCCGCGTGGTCAAGGTAGATCAGTCGTTCATGCATAGCAGCTCCTCGTATATCGTACTACTACATTTTACAGCAGAGACGCAAAACACGCGGTAGGGGCGGGTCTCAGACCCGCCCCTACCGCGTGTTTTGCGAACCCGCCCCTACCGCGTGTTTTGCGATGGAATGTTATGCCAGCTTCGGCGCAGTCATAACTGCGCTCTCGTCGATCTCGATTGGGCTTGGCAGCAGATCCAGCGACTCGCGGGCGCGCCAGCAGGCCGCGAAGTGGCCACCGCCATAATCGACAAACGGCGGCTCCTCGATCTTGCACTGCTCGATCGCGATCGGGCAGCGCGTGTGGAAGCGGCAGCCCGAGGGCGGGTTGAGCGGGCTTGGCACATCACCCTCCAGGATGATCCGCTTGCGCCGCTTCTCGATCGCCGGGTCGGGGATCGGCACCGCCGAAAGCAGCGCTTGGGTGTAGGGATGCATGGGCTGCGAGTACAGTTTTTTGCCATCGGCCAGTTCGACCACCTTGCCAAGATACATCACCGCCACGCGGTCGCTGATGTGCTTGACCACCGCCAACCCGTGAGCGATAAACAGATAGGTCAGCCCTAGCTTGTCCTGAAGCTCTTCCAGCAGGTTGATCACCTGGGCCTGGATTGAGACATCAAGCGCCGAAACTGGCTCGTCGCAGACAATGAACTCTGGCTCGACCGCCAGCGCGCGGGCCACGCCGATGCGCTGACGCTGGCCGCCCGAGAACTCGTGCGGGTAGCGGTTGACGAAGTAGGGGTTGAGTCCCACCAGCGCAAGCAGCTCTTGCACGCGCTCATTGACCGCCTTGCCCTGGCGCAGGTTATGCACCTTGAGCGGCTCGCCAATGATATCGCCCACGGTCATACGCGGGTTCAGCGAGGCATAGGGGTCTTGGAAGATCATCTGCACCTTGCGGCGCATGCGGCGCATGTCCTGCCCATTGAGCTTGGTCAGTTCGGTGCCCTGAAAGCTGACCAAACCCCCAGTCGGCTTGTACAACTGTAGAATCGCGCGGCCAATCGTCGATTTGCCACAGCCGGATTCGCCGACCAAGCCAAGCGTTTCGCCTTTCTTGACCGCAAAGCTCACGCCGTCGACCGCTTTGACCGCGCCGACTTGGCGCTGAATAATAATCCCTTTGTGAACCGGAAAGTGCATCTTGAGGTCGCTCACCTCAAGCAGCGTCTCACCCTCGGCGATCGCGGGGCTGCCATTGTTCGCTTTTCCATTGGAATAGACCGTCATTGCTTCGCCTTAAATTCATCGAATCCATCGAAGAAGCCGTATATCGCCTTATGATGAATGCATTGTGCAAGATTGATCTGATCGCTCTACAAGAATCTAGACCGCCTCGGCGACACCCTCGTGGGCATCGACCATTGGAATCGGCGTGTCGAGCGTGATCTCGAACAGGCAGGCGGCGCGGTGATCCGGCGCGACGCTACGCAGCGGCGGCACTTGGATATCGCAGGTGCCTGGCACAAAGTAATCGCAGCGCGCACTGAACGGGCAGATTTCGCCCAGCGTGATAAGATCCGGTGGTAGCCCCCGGATCGGCGTAAGCCGGTGGCCTTCTCCCTGATCTAGGCGCGGGATCGAGCGCAGTAGGCCGATCGTGTAGGGCATGCGTGGGTTGCTAAACAATTGCTGGGTCACACCCTCTTCGACCACGCGACCGGCGTACATCACCTGCACGCGGTCGGCCATGCCGGCCACCACGCCAAGATCGTGGGTAATGATGATCACAGCCGTGCCGAGTTCGTTCTTCAGCCGATTGATCAGCTCGAGAATCTGGGCCTGGATGGTCACATCGAGCGCGGTGGTCGGCTCGTCGGCAATCAGCAGCTCGGGGTTGCAGGAAAGCGCCATGGCGATCATCACGCGCTGGCGCATGCCGCCCGAGAACTGATGCGGATAATCGTCCAGCCGCCGCCCTCCCGAGGGAATGCCAACCATGCCCAGCAACTCGGTGGCGCGGTTCTTGGCCTCTCTGCCGCTCATTTTCATGTGCAGCTCAAGCGATTCCGTGATCTGGCGGCCGATCGTCAGCACCGGGTTCAGCGAGGTCATAGGGTCTTGGAAGATCATGGCGATCCGGTTGCCACGGATTTTGCGCATTTCCTCCTCGCTCTTTTCCAGCAGGTCTTCGCCGTCGAACATAATCTGTCCACCGACGATGTTGCCCGGCGGGCTGGGAATAAGCCGCATCACCGAGAGCGAGGTCACGCTTTTGCCGGAGCCAGATTCGCCCACAATCCCCAGTGTTTCGCCGCGATCGACCTGAAACGAGACATTGTTGACCGCTTTGACCAAGCCGTCCTGGGTCTTGAACTGGGTTTCGAGATTGCGTACTTCAAGCAGTGCCATGTGGTCATCCTGGTGTTACAGCGAAGAAGAACAATCTCTAGTTATCGCGCGGGTCGAGCGCGTCGCGCAGGCCATCGCCAAGCGAGGTAAAGGCCAGCATAGTGCCGGACACCAGCAGTACAGGAAAGAACAGCGCCCACGGGTTCGAGTTAATGCTGGCGAAGCCATCGCTCATCAGGACGCCCCAACTCGTCGGGAAGGGATTATCTGGATTAACCGATGGACGCATTCCGACGCCGATAATCGTCAAGACAGCCTCGGCAAGGATGAACGCTGGGATCGCAAACGATATCGCGACAATAACCGGTGCCATGGCATTTGGTAGGAGATGTTTGAACAGAATACTACGCCGCGAGACGCCAACTGTGCGCGCCGCCTCGATGAACTCTTTCTGCTTGAGTGAGAGTACTTGACCGCGCACCAACCGTGTAAGCCCAGTCCAGCCGACAATCGCCAGCGCTACGAAAATGAGTAGCAACCCATTAAAGGCCTGGCCGAACGGCGTATCGCGGAACGCAACGCCCACGGTAATCAAGAACAGCAGATCGGGAAATGCGGTCACAATATCAACGATGCGCATCATCAGGTTGTCGATCCAACCGCCGGCATACCCGGCGATCAAGCCAAACGTCACGCCGATCACCACCACGATTGTGGTTGGGATAAGACCGACGATCAGCGACACACGCGCTCCAAAGATCAGCCGCGACAACATATCACGCCCCAGCGAATCGGTACCAAGCGGGTACTCCGACAGGCCGCTCGTAGCCGGATTGCCAGTTTGCACCCAAACGGGCGGCCTAAGGCTGATACCTGCATTTTGCTGCACAGGGTTGTGTTGCGCTAGCAGGTCCGCAAAGATCGCCACCAGGATCATCAGTACAATAAATACAATGCCGAGAACTGCCGCTTTGTTACGTGTCAGTCTTTTCCAGGCATCGCTCCATAAACTGCGTGGTTTGCGCTCGGCCTGAGGTAGCCGGCCGCGAGTTAAGGTTCCAGCGGATGTTGCCATGTCTTCTCTCCCTACGCCAAGCTGATGCGTGGATCGACCACGCCATATAGCAGATCAACGACTAAGCTTGCGATAGTCAGCGCAAAGCAATACAGTAGTGTTAAACCCAGAATCATTGAGTAATCGCGCGCACCGACCGCCGTGACAAAGTCATTGCCGATTCCGGGCACCAGAAATACTCGCTCGACAAACAGTGAGCCGGTGAGCAGGCCGGCAAACAGTGGGCCAGAGATTGTGACGATCGGCAGCATGGCATTCTTGACAATATGCTTCCAAACCACTGCCATGTCGGCTAGACCTTTGGCCTGGGCGGTGCGCACATAATCCTGGCGCTTGACCTCAAGCACGCTGGCCCTGGCCACGCGGGCGACATAGCCCATCGAGGCTAAACCGAGCGCCATCGAGGGCAGAATCCAAGGCCGGATCGGGTCGTCCCAATCGGGGATAATCGTGAACCAGCCTAAGTAGCTTGAAAAGAGCAGCAGTAGAATAAACGAAAGTACCAGCGACGAAAGTGAATATATCGCTGTCGCGGTGAATAGCACAAGGTAGTCAATCCAGGTGTTTTGCTTCAACGCGGCCAGCACGCCAAGCGGTATGCCCAGGCCGAGCGCAATGAGGAACGCCTGGAGGCCAAGCCGCGCCGAGTAGTAGAACGAGCTTGGATTGCCGCCGGAGCTACCAAAAATCTCCTGCTGCACCGTGCGGCGGCCCTGGGATTTGTAGGTTGGCCCAAGGTTACCGCCAATTGCGCCCCAGACAATCTTATCCTCTTTGGTCTTGGCATCTTTTTCAATATCAAAAAACATATAGCGCGTGAACTGCCGCCACTGCGGCAAATCCAGGCCAAAACGCGCCCGCAGCACACGCTCCGTCCCCGGATTCATGCGGCGGCCTTCCTCAGGGTTGCGGTCGAACGGCCCACCAGGAGTTAGCTGTGCGATCGTGAATGTGATCAGCCCCACAATTGTGAGTACTGGAATGAACCAGAGGATGCGACGAATAACATATGCGGTCATAATTACCCTCTGACAGTGAATTTAACGAATATGACCATAGCTAGAACTGGGAAGAAGCGGGGGTATACTCCCCGCTTCTTCGCGAAAGTCTTACGGTGCCACGGTAACGTTTGGCAGGTTGTAGAAACCTGGGAACGGATCGAGCGGCGTCGTGTCGTCAGGGCCCATACCTGTCACATACGGCTTGGTTAGAACTTGAACCAAATCGTAGTAGATAAAGGTTACTGGTGCCTCTTCCAGCAGGATGTCGCTAGCCTGCTTGTACAGCTCAAGCCGGGTTTCCGGATCGGGTTCGCGGTCGGCCTGGACAGTCAGTTCGTCGAACGCAGGACTCGAGAAGCCGGTGCGCGCCGCCGACGAGGTGCCGGTCTTGAACACCGTCGAGTAGTAGTTCTGCGGATCTGGGAAGTCCGGACCCCAGCCGAGAAAGAACATCTGCGGCGTGGTTTCCGGCGCGTCGAACAGCGACGAGTAGGCGTTCGGGTCGATCGGATCAAGCGTGACTTCGACGCCCAGGTTGGTGCGAATCTGGTTGGCGATAAACTCAAAGCGAGTTTGGTTGCGGGCGCTCTGGCCGTAGGTCAGCTTGATCTCTGGCAGACCTTCGCCATTCGCGTAGCCAGCCTCGGCGAGTACTTCCTTGGCCCGATCGGCGTCGAAATCGTATGGCGTTTCGCCTTCAAGGTAGCCAGGAATGCCCGGTGGGATGAAGGTATACGCCGGAACAGCCAGGCCACCGAGCACGTCGGTCACAAAGGCCTCGCGGTCGATAGCATACGAGAAGGCCTGGCGCACGGTCACGTCGTCGAACGGCGCGATCTGGGTGTTGTAGCCAATGTAGAACGAGTAGCGCGGCGACTCCTGGCCAAGTTCAGCCGACAACGTAGCATCGCCCTCAACAGTTGCGAGATCCTCGCGGGCCAGACCAACGCGGTCGAGCTCACCATTGCGGTAGGCCTCGAACGCCACCTGGCCTTCGGTAATCATGGCAAACTCGATACGCTGCAACTGAACCGGGCCAAGCGGGCCGTTGTAGTTGGGATTTGGCTCCCAAACGGCTCGGTTCTCGTGGTCCCACTCAGTCAGCACAAACGGGCCGTTGCCGATGTAGGTCTCGGGGCTGTACCACCAGTCGTCAGCCGTCTCGACATCGGACTGGCGAACCGGCGCGCCCACCCACATGGCTGCAATCGACGGGAAGTATGGCGTGGCCTGCTCCAACGTGATCTCCAGCGTCGACTCATCGACCGCATTCACGCCCACGCCTTCGCGCAGCGCCTCGAGATCCAGTGTCTCCAGGTCGGTGACGGTCGCGGTGTTGCCCTCGGCATCGGGGCAGGTCGTCACAGCGTACTCGCTGAAGCCTGCGATCAGGTCGCAGCCGATGAACTGGTAGTTACCAGCCAGGGCCGGGTCGGCCAGGCGCTTCCAAGCATACTCGAAGTCCTCGGCGGTTAACGGGCTGCCGTCGGAGTACTGCGAATCGGGGCGCAATGTGAATGTGTAGACCGTGCCGTCCTCGGACACTTCAACACTTTCGGCCGCGCCGGGGATGGCCTCCAAATCTAGGTTGAAGCTCATCAATGGCTGGTAGTTCAGCAGGCCGAAAGTGATCTCGTCCGAAAACGACATAACTTGCGGGTCGGCTGTGCTCGGCTCGCCGCCCAAGTTGATACGGAAGACACCAGCTTCGCCACTGGCAACTGGCTCGGCTGCCGGGGCGGCGGTGGCATCGGCGGCTGCCGGGGCGGCGGTTTCGG
>JACMIM010000940.1 GCA_014381165.1 Roseiflexaceae bacterium | reverse complement strand
GGCAGCAGGTAAACCTTATAGTACTAGTACTTACGCAGTTGGCGACTTCAGCCTGCGGCCGCATGGAAAAGCTATCTTTTTGTTTCGTTGTTTGGTACAAAGCACCAAACAATGAAACAATTATTTGCTATTTCCTTGCCCGCCGCATGCGAAATGAAAACGCTTGGGCAACTGCGTAACTCCTAATTATCCTAGAACGCAAAAAACGTTTCGGCATTTTGCCACACTGCCGCCGCCAGTTGATCGAGCGGCTGCTCACGCAGCGCGGCCAGTCGCTCGACGACAAGCCGCACATAGGCTGGCTCGTTGCGCTTGCCGCGGTGCGGGTGTGGCGCGAGGTAGGGACAATCTGTTTCGGTCAGCAGCCGTTCGGCGGGCGCACGCCGCGCGACTTCGTGCAGATCCGTGGCTTTGGCAAACGTGACCGGCCCGCTGAACGAAAGCATGAAGCCGACCTCTAGGCAGGCTTGGGCATACGCCCAGCCGCCCGAGAACGAATGCATGACGCCGGGCTGCCCGTTAGCCGCCGTGCGCAGAATTCGCACGGTATCTTCCTGGGCATCGCGGCTGTGGATGACCACCGGCAGGGCCAACTCGCGGGCCAGGGCCAGCTGATCGCGGAACCAGCGCTCCTGTAGATCGTGCGGGGCTTTCTGCCAATGGTAATCCAGCCCGATCTCGCCGATCGCAACCACCTTTGGGTGGCGGGCCAGATCGAGCAACTCGCCAAGCGCGGCCTGATCGGCCTCGTGAACATAATTCGGCTGGATGCCGACAACTGCGTACACCGCTGTATGCTGCTCGGCCAGGGCCAGCGCCGCCTGCGACGAGGCCAGATCGTAGCCTATTTCGATCATCCGCGCGACGCCGCTTGTAGCCGCGCGCGCCATGACTTCGGCCCGATCGGCCGCGAACTGGGCCGTGTGTAGATGCGTGTGCGTATCGATCAGGGCGAATTGCATACACCGATTGTAGCATGAAAACGGATCAATTGGCTGGTAGCTCAAGGTGTTCTGTATGCTACAATAACGCTCGTGGCTCGGCGATCTTTGAGCATATTCTACGACTTTGGAGCCGTCATGACGCGCACTAGTACGATTTTGGTTGTCGAGGACGATTCGCATATTTCTGAACTGATTTCGTTCCTCCTGCAAGACGCTGGGTATCAAACGGAAGCCGCCACTACTGCCGCCAAAGCCCGTGCGCTCGCCGACCGCGAGGTCGATCTAGTCATTCTCGATTGGATGCTGCCCGATACACCAGGCGATCGCCTGTGCCGTGAGCTGAAATCGCGCCCCGATCGCAGCTTTCTACCAATTTTGATGTTGACCGCTCGCAGCGGCTTGGCCGACCGGGTTGCTGGCCTCGACGCGGGTGCCGATGATTTTTTGACCAAGCCATTCCACTCCGATGAATTACTGGCGCGCGTGCGTGCGCTGCTGCGAATCCGTAATGCCGAACTCGACCGGCTGCTTGTGATCGATGAGCTGCGCGGTGCCTATGACGAACTGGCGGCGACCCAGGCCCAGCTTGTGCTGACATCGCGCCTGGCCGCGCTTGGCGAACTGGTGGCCGGTGTCGCCCACGAGCTGAACAACCCGCTTGGCATCATCCTGGGCAATGCGGAATTGCTGCCCATGCTCGACGATGCCGATGATCGGCGCGCGGTCAGCCAAATCATCGAGGGGGCGCATCGGGCGCGGCGGATTGTGCAAAGCCTGGTGACCTTTGCGCGCCAGGGCAAGATGGAAGAGGATTGGTACAAACCCCGCGATCTGATCGAGCGCGTGCTCGATCTTAAGCGCGCCGACCTGCGGAACCGTGGTATCAACCTTGTGGTTGAGTACGCCGATAGCTTGCCAATGTTGTGGGCGGATGGCGCACAAATTCAACAAGTGCTGCTGAATCTGCTTTTGAACGCGGAGTACGCAGTCCAGGGTCGGCCCGATGCCGCCATCACGATTCGGGCTACCCCCAGCCACGCGCCAGTTGCTGCGCCAACCCTGCTCGATGCGCAGCCGCTGTATGATGCAGCCAGTGGCGATGTGATGGTGGTGATTGATATTCTGGACAACGGCATTGGCATAAGCCGCGATGTTGGCGGGCGGTTGTTTCAGCCGTTCGTTACCACAAAGCCGGTTGGCCAGGGCACTGGGCTTGGTCTGGCGATTTCGTATGGCATCATTGCACAGCATGAAGGCCAGCTGCAATTCACCAGCGAGCTGAATCGCGGTAGCTGCTTCCGCGTGGTGCTTCCCGCCCTGCGCGCTGGCACACCACCCGCCCCTGCGCTGCCTGAGCAGGCGCAGGCGTTTGTGGCTGGTTCCATCCTGGTGATCGACGATGAACCACACATTCTAGATTTCGTCAGCCGGCTGCTTGTGCGCAATGGCTGGGCAGTCGAAACGTGTCAGTTCGCGCATCAGGCACTGGAGCGCGCCCGCGCACAATCCTTTGATATTATTCTCTGCGATATGAAGATGCCGGATATCGATGGGAATCAGCTGTATGCACAGCTGCTGCAGGTCTACGGCCCGCACATCCCATATGTCATTTTCATGACTGGTGATACGAGCAGTGCAACGACTGAGGATTTTCTCCACAGCCACAGTCTGCCAGTTTTGCGCAAGCCCTTTACGAATCAAGATTTGTTGCGTGCGTTGGCTATGGCTTTCACGGGCGGCTAGCATTTTTTGCGGCGTGCGGCAACCTCAGCACATCCATCGCTGTGCAACTGGCGTAGCCCTCATGTGCAGGAAAGTGTGGCTTGCTAGCCCCTTGTATACCTACCTTCTGCCTGCTTACGCCGTAGTGCGATCAAATGCTCTTTTTGGGTGGAGCGTGTACATGCGCTGGAAATCATGTGCCGTCGATCAGGTGATCGACAAGCCATTGCATTGATGATGCCCGCGTATGGCCGAAACAAACCCATGAACAAACACCCAACAGAGTTATTGCCAGGCTATGTGCTTGATCTGCTCGGCGAGCATGAGGCGCACTGTGTTGCAGCGCATCTGCACAGGTGCCCGCAGTGCCGCGATGAGGTAGATGCCTTTCAGCATAGTATCACGTCTGATCACGTCGCGCCGCCGCCACGGGTTAAACACAAGCTGATGGCGCGCATCACGGCTTCACAGCACTACACGAGCCTGAATCACGCCGCCCGGTCGGTTCAGCCGGACGTGCGCTGGTTGCGTGCGCTCAGTGTTACGCTGTTGGTCGCCGTGGTCGTTTTTGGCGGCTTGATGCTGAATGAGGCCCAACGGCTACGCAGCGCCGCGACTGCGCTCGCCGAGATTAGCCGCGCTGCTAGCCGCGAAGAAGCCGCCATCGCAAGATTCCTCCGCGACCCCGCTACAATCAGCCACCCACTGCATGGCCGCCCCCAGGTGGTGGCGAACATGTACATGCAGGCTGGCCACACCCGTACCGTGCTGCTGATCTCCGGGTTGCCCGCACCTGCGCCGGGGCATATCTACCAATTCTGGTTGGCCGACGAATCACATCAGGTTGCGGCTGGCACATTCGTTGGCGATCACCAGGGCATCGCCCAGTTGGTGTTCGACGCGCCCCTGCCGGTCGATGCCTACGCCGAGGCGATGGTTACGATCGAGCCAAACGGCGGCAGCGCATCGCCGACTGGTGATATCGTGCTGGCTGCCAAGCTGGCGGCGTGATGTTGAGGTGCCACGTATGTTTTGCAGCCGCTGATGTGCGCGGGCTCGAAGCCCGCTGTTAGTACCCAAAACACGCTGAAGCGCGTTGACGCGGTTGAACGCGCTTCAGCGTGTTTTGGCATATCAGACGCCGGATTCATCCGGTGGCCGTGGTGGCGGCGCAAAACAACACGCCACCTCAATAATGTTGACGCCGCTTGCGAGAATACGGTATAGTATATCCACGTCATGCGTTTCGCGATTGCACGAGGAGTTTTGTCATGCGCACAGCGCTGAATGCCCTATTGTTTGTGATTGGCCTGGGACTTGGCCTGGTCGGAGGGGCCGCGCTCTTGGCCTATGCCTACCAGGCCGCCGGGTTGTATCCGCCGGATGATGCGACCATCAAGTTCATCGCGCGCGAGCGCGGCTGGCTACGCGAGGACGTGTAAGGACGCACGTTTTCTGACAGACAAGGGGCAGCGCCGCGCGCTGTCCCTCTTTGAGCTCAATGGAGGAGCACCGCCGTGGAGAGTATCTGGCTACGCAGCTACGAGTCGCAAATCCCCGCCCAGGTCACCTACCCAGAGATTACGCTAGCCGATATGCTGGCTGAGACCGCCCGCAAATATCCCTACAACACGGCTACGAGCTTTGTGCTCAGCTACCTTGCTGGCGGGCGCTTCACGGTTGGCGGCAAGATGACCTACCGTAAGCTTCAGGAGATGGTCGACCGCTTCGCCACGGCACTGTATCAACTTGGCGTTCGCAAGGGCGACCGGGTGGCGCTGATGCTGCCGAACTCGCCGCACTTTGTGATCGCGTTTTTCGCCGCCGCCCGTATCGGCGCGATAGTCGTCAACAATAATCCGACCTACACCTCGCGCGAGCTGAAGCACCAGATCAACGACTCTGGCGCAGAAACGATCGTGCTGCTCAACATCTTCTACCCACGCCTGCGCGAAATTCAGGCCGATACGCCGATCAAGCGCGTGATCGTGGCACACGTCTTCGACACGCTCAGCTTCCCTTCCAGCACGCTGGTCAAGGCCAAGCAGAAACGCAGCGACGACTGGGTCGATGTGCTGCCCGCGCCCGATATCTTCTTCTTTCAACACTTGTTGGAAAAGTACGGGCCAACCCCGCCCAAGGCCGATATCGCGCCCGACGATGTGGCGCTGTTCCAGTACACCGGCGGCACGACTGGCCTACCCAAAGCGGCCATGCTGACCCACCGCAACCTGGTGGCAAACGCCTACCAGATTTCTACCTGGATGCCGAGCCTCAAGCTGGGCCAGGAGAAGATGATGGCGGCCATCCCCTTCTTCCATGTGTATGGCATGACCGTCGCCATGTTGCTGGGAATTCGATTGGGCGCAGAGCTGACGATCGTGCCCAACCCACGCCCGATCGATAATGTGATGACGGTGATCCAGAAGGAGCGCACCACGATCTTCCCTGGCGTGCCGGCCATGTACATTGGCGTGGTCAATCACCCCAAAGTTGCCGAGTACGATCTGCGCTCGGTGAAAGCCTGCATCAGTGGCTCGGCTCCGCTGCCGATGGACGTGCAGGAGCGCTTCGGCAAACTGACTGGCGGGCGGCTGGTCGAAGGCTACGGCCTGACCGAGGCGGCCCCGGTGACGCACTGCAACCCGGTATTTGGCAACCGCAAGAATGGCTCGATTGGCGTGCCATTACCCGGCGTCGAGGCGCGCCTGATCGGCCTCGAGGACGGCAGCGATGTCCAGCCGGGCAGCGATATCACCGGCGAGTTGCTGGTGCGCGGCCCACAAGTGATGAAGGGCTACTGGGGCAAGGACGAAGAAACCGCTAACACGATCGACCCCGAGGGCTGGCTGCACACCGGCGATATCTGCAAGATCGACGACGAGGGTTATTTCTTTATTGTCGATCGCAAAAAGGATATGATCATCGCCTCTGGCTTCAAGATTCTGCCAAGGGACGTGGAAGAGGTGCTGTTCATGCATCCCAAGGTGCAGGAGGCGGTCGTGGTGGGCGTGCCCAACCCCAAGCGCGGCGACGACACCGTCAAGGCGTATATTGTGCCACGCGAGGGCATGCTGCCCACCGCCGATGAACTGCGCGAGTTCTGCAAGCAGCACTTGGCACCCTACAAAGTGCCGCGCGAATTCGAGTTTCGCCAGGAGCTACCAAAGACGATTGTCGGCAAGGTGCTCCGCCGCGTGCTGCTTGAGGAGGAAAAGGCCAAGCAGGCCGGCGCAGTTGCTGTGGTCGTCGTGTAGCTGGGCGTTTGACAGCAGCCGCGCGGCTGAAGCCGCTTGCTGGGGTTAGGAAGCCCGTGTGTGTACGCGCCGGGCGGCGAGTGTGGGGCAACGCGAGATATTAGAGGCCATGGTCGTGTAGCTGCGTGTTTGACAGCGCCCGCGCTTGGGGGTACAGTACAGCGAGAAACAACACGGCTGTTGTTGGCCTGCACACGCGGCCAACAACAGCCGAACTTGTATCGAAATGCTGTACGACGCCGACAACAAAGCACTTTCGAGCCAACGGTCGCTTTCCGGCCCTCTGCGCCTGCGCGGGGGGTTTTTTGCTACTGGGAATTGTATAACGAGGAGGAATCCCAATGTCGATCGACTGGGACGATAAGTATGCCCGCGATGGCCTGACCTTTGACGATGTGCTGCTCATCCCGGCCCACTCCGAGGTGCTGCCGCACACTGCGCTGGTCGATACGCAGCTGACACGCGCACTGCGGCTGAACATTCCCGTGTGCAGCTCGGCCATGGATACTGTCACCGAGCATCGCCTGGCGATCGCGCTGGCCCGCGAGGGCGGCCTGGGCTTTATTCACAAGAACATGCCGATCGAGGAGCAGGCCGACATGGTGCGCAAGGTCAAGCGCTCGGAGAGCGGCATGATCGTCGACCCAATCACCATCACGCCCGACAAGACGGTTGGCGATGCCCACACGCTCATGGCCGAGTACCGCATTTCGGGCATTCCCGTCACCACCGAGGCCGGCGACTTGGTCGGCATTGTCACCAACCGCGATCTGCGTTTTGAAACCGACATGACCCGCCCAGTCAGCGAACTGATGACCGCGCAGAACCTGGTGACGGTACAAGAAGGCACCACGCTCGATCAGGCCAAGGAAACGCTGCACCAGCACCGCATCGAGAAGGTGCTGGTGGTGGATCGACGCGGCAAGCTTTCAGGCCTGATTACGGTCAAGGATATCATGAAGCAGATCGAGCACCCGTTTGCGGCCAAGGACGCCAAGGGCCGGCTGCTGGTGGGCGGTGCGATCGGCGCAGGTGGCGATTTCCTGGAACGGGCTGCGGCGCTGATCAAGGTTGGCGTCGATGTGCTGACGGTCGACACGGCCCACGGGCATTCGCAGGGCGTTCTCGAAGCAGTCAGTCGCGTGCGCGAACGCTTTCCAGAGGTTCAGTTGGTGGCTGGTAACATCTCGACTGGTGCGGCGGCGGCGGCACTGTGCGAGCGTGGCGTCGACGCCGTCAAGGTTGGCCAGGGGCCGGGGAGCATCTGTACTACCCGCGTGGTCAGCGGTGCGGGCATGCCACAAATCACGGCGATCAGCGAATGCGCGCGGGTGGCCGAGCGCTTTGGCGTGCCAGTGATCGCCGACGGCGGCATCAAGTACTCTGGCGATGTGGTCAAGGCACTGGCGGCGGGCGCGCACACCGTCATGATCGGCTCGCTGTTCGCCGGCACCGACGAAAGCCCCGGCGAAAAGATTCTGTATGAGGGCCGCGCCTATAAGACGTATCGTGGCATGGGTTCGATCGGTGCGATGCAGCGCGGCAGCCGTGACCGCTACTTCCAGGCCAGCAACGACAGCAAAAAGCTGGTCGCCGAGGGTATCGAGGGCATGGTGCCCTACAAGGGGCCGATCTCCGACACTGTGTTTCAGCTGGTGGGCGGCCTACGTTCTGGCATGGGCTATGTCGGCGCGCCCACAATTGAGGCGTTGCGCCGCGAGGCCCGCTTCATACGTATCTCCAGCGCTGGCCTGATCGAAAGCCACCCGCACGACGTGACGATCACCAAGGAAGCGCCAAACTACGAGCGGAAGTAGGGGCTGGGGCTAGGGGCTAGGGGCTAGGGTTTGAAACTACAAGATGAAATTACTTTACAGACAACCTGTGCTTCCCCTAGTCCCTAGTCCTCTTCGTTCACGGCTTGCTCCTCCAAGGTTAGCGCTTCCTGCGGTGCGCCGACCAGGCCGAATCGCTCTGCCAGATCAGGCCCGTAGCGGTGGAGGTCTTCGCGCAACCGGATGAGCGCAACATCCTTCAGCTTGCTTTCCAGCATGACATCGAACGCTCGCAGGCTGGCCGCGCTGCGCATGAACGTAATGAACTCGAATGGGCTAATGTAGTCGGCGTGGCCATTCCAGATCGGCGGGGCCTGCACCTTCTCGGGCTTGCCGGTTGTGCGATTTTTGCGCTCTAGTGTCCGCATCTCGGTGCGCGGCGAGCTGTAGTGAATCTTTGGCGTCACATGTGCTGGCCAGGTTGCCAGGCTCGCGGCCAGCGCCTCACGAACATCGATGCCGTCGCGGTTGTTGCACCAGTGATGCAGATAGTCGAATACGATCGGCACGCCAGTGCGCTCGTAAATCCACAGCACATCGGCCACGCTGTAGCGGACATCGTCATTCTCGAGCACTAAGCGCGCACGCACGCGGTCGGGCAGGCGCTGATAGGCCTGCACCCAGCGCTCGCGCCCCGAAACCAAATCGCCATAGACGCCACCCACATGTGTGACCACCACCGCCTCCGGCCCAAGCCCCATGGCGTCGAGCAGCTGCGCCTGTATGTCCAGGTCGGCAATGCTTTTATCCACCAGGGTTGCGTCCGGGCTGTTGAGCAGGATGAACTGTGCGGGGTGGAATGAAAGCCGCAGATCGAGCTGGCGGCTGAGTGCGCCAAGTTCGTGCAGCTCCAGTGCGCACTCGTCGAGCTGATTATGGAACTGCGGCATGTCCGGATGGGTCACATACGGCGCGATATCCGAGGACATGCGGTACATCGTAATATTTGTTTCGGCAAGATACGAGAAGATCGCGCGCAGGTAGCCAATGCTGACGCGCAGGTGCGGGCTGCTCTGCCAGCGCCGAGCATCGTTTGCCGGCAGCTGTTCCTTGCCAAGTATTTTGACGGCAAAACCAAGTCGCATGGTGTATTCCTTCTCGTTACTCACCTTACGCAGAACACGTAGCGCTGGTCTCATCGTAGTACGCTGCGGGCGAACACGAGGTTCGCCCGCCACGACTGCGTTGTTGTCATTCCCTGCACGCAATCAAGCCAACATCCGCGTGGGTCGGTGCGTAAGATGAGTTAGTTAGTGTAGTTCAGGCAAGGACTGTGCCGTCTCTTGGGCTGCCGCGCGGCTGCCAGCTTGCGCTGAGGCGGCATAACAGTGTAGTATACGTGGCGGAACTATGAATGATCAGCTTATGCAATGATACAACACCATGCCGTCTTATCATGTTGGAAATAACGCAGCGATGACCACCGATGCCGTCGAGCTCCAGCGCATTTCGACCAGCGCCAGCCTCGGGCTGACCGCGTATCGCAGCTGGGCGCAGCAGGCCCGCCGCGAGCGGCGCTTCAATATCGCCCGCCTCTTCGACGCTTTGAGCGCAGCAAAGATGGCCCGCGCCGAGGCCGCCTTTCGCCAACTTGGCGAAACCGGCACGACCGCGCGCAATGTCGAGCGCGCCCTGAGCGGGCTGGAGCCGGAGGCGCTGGCTACCGGCCCTGTGACTGGTACCAGCTTGCTAGCCCGCGAACTGCTGGGCCGGGCGCGGTTGGCCCTCGCGCAGAGCCGCGACCTACGTGCTAGCGAGATTGGCGACCTGTATGTTTGCACCAGCTGTGGCAATCTCCAGGAGGGCAAACTAAACTGCGTCTGCCCGATCTGCGGCACCGTGCCAGAGGCACATAAGCCGTTTCGCGCGATCGAAGCCATGGGCGTGCTTGGCCCACACGCGATCACGCACTTCCTTGAGCATAGCGAGGATGCCCTCCGCAAGTTGGCCCACCATATGGATGAGGGGCTGCTGGAGCAGCGAATCCAGGCCGACGAGCCATCGTTCAAGGAACTGGTTGGTCACCTCGTCGATATGGACGCGGTGTTCCGCGAGCGGGCCTGGCTGCTGCTGGAAACGAACCACCCCGACCTGCCGCCAGCTCACCCGCCCAAGCTTGACGCCGCCGTGGTCTATCGCACCCGCCCAATCGAACAGACGCTGGATCGCTTTCACGCCAGCCGCAAGCAAACGCTCAGTCTGCTGCGCGGGCTGACCAGCGCGGCCTGGCATCGCAAAGGTTTCCACGAGCTCTATGGTGAAATCGACCTGATCCATCAGGGCAACTGGGTGATCAACCACGAGCGCGCCCACCTGATCGAGCTGGCCCAGATGCGCCATGATCTGTTGGCAGCCATTCCGCACGATCCCGCCGACGAGCTTGATGCTTCTGTGATGGACGAGATCGTGGAGGGCGAATAACGCAGGCTGCAAAAGGTTTTGCGCCGCCACCACGGCTGCCGAATGAATTCGGCAGCTGATATGCCAAAACGCGCTGAAGCGCGTTGCAGCAGGTCAACGCGCTTCAGCGCGTTTCGCATACCAGCAGCGGGCTTCAGCCCGCTTGAAATGATGATGCCGCCACGACGCCCAAAATCACCAGATATCGAAGAGATTACGCCGAGCCATTTTCTGGTTCATAATGACAACGCCTTTAGCGTGCTGCGCGGCGAGGGCGAGCGCCGCGGCAAGCTGTTCGAGCTGACCACCTGGCGGCGTGAAGGGCTGCTTGGCCGGTTGGAGCTGCGTGGCTACACCGTGCTCACGCTCGACAAACGGATCGAGGCCCTGCCTGCAATGCCGCAGCCGCTTCCGCTTGGCGAATCGGGTTGGCGGCTGCAAAGCGGTGAGGCCGAGCGGTTGAGTGTGTTCGACCTAGCCAGCCGCCAGTGGCAGCTTGTCGTGTTCGAGCGCGGCGAACTGGGTGTGGGCGCAACCGTGCAGGCCGGCCAGGTGTTGCGGCGGCGCAAGGGGCGCGGCGCGGCGAGTTACGGGCTGGCGGTGTCCGAGCGCGCCGGCACGATCGGCACGCAGACACTTACCGAAACGCCCGCGCTGCTGCTTGGCCACGCGCAATCCCCGCCGCTGGCGTTACGCCCGCACCACGAGGGCGAGATGGTGCTGTTGCCTGTGCTGCTGCTGCCCACGCCCTACCGCGAATTCCTGCACCGTGTAGCCGAAGAAACGCCCCTGGGTTGGCGCATCCCGCCGGTTGGTCTGCCCTTCGCCACGCGCGCATTGGCGCAACTTGGGCTGACCCTCGAACAACTATAGCCACGAAGGCATAAAATACGTGTTTTCTTCGTGCCTTCGTGCCTTCGTGGCCACTTTTCTTACTCCAGCGCGGCGTCGAAGATCAGCGAATCGATCAGCTGCTCGACCGGCGCGCGGTCGTCGGTGAAGGGCGTGAAGCGCGCCTGCTCGGTTCGAAATTCGCGCACTGGCCCCGCCCCTTCGACCAGCGCCCAGCCCATCACCGTCTGCAAGGTTGTGTTTTGCATCTGCGCATAGTTGGCCAGAAAATTAGCTGGCCCGTCACCTACCGGTGTATTGACGCCAACCAAAATCTGGTTGCCGCGCGTCACAGTGTCGATCACGAACACCTGCGGGAATACCTGCAGCATCGTGGTAGCCAGCGCATTACCCAGCCGATCGTCGCCGCCCGGCCCCACGCCAGCGTTGACCACCACCACGCCCTGTGCGCTCAGGTGCGCCTGGGCGCTGCGAAAGAACTCAACTGTGGTCAGGTGAAATGGAATGTACGGCTGGTGGTAGGCGTCCATGCCAATGATATCGTAGCTGCCAGCTTTGGTTTCCAGCCAGTAGCGCGCATCGTCCACATGCACACGGTAGTTAGGGAAGCGATCGCTGACGCTAGCATCCTCCAGGCCGAAGTATTTGCGCCCGTTCGCCACGATCCGCCCGTCAATCTCGACTGCGTCAACCTGAGCTGTCGGGCCGTAGATCGCCAGGAACTGCTGCGGCATCGTGCCGGTGGCCGAACCCAGCATCAGTAAACTGTCCACAGTGGCGGAGCTTTGGTTAGGGTAGAAGTACGGCGCGACCGCGAAATAATCCCATGGCCCGCCGCCGGTCAGCAGGTCGAGCGGGTCGCCAGTTTCGGCGAAACGTGTGTTGTAAATCGAGTGGAGGGCCTGGCCTTCGTTGAGAATCAGGTTGACCCGTTGGGTGGCGTCGCCGCGAAACGTCTCGCCCGCGCGCACTGCCACCTGGATGTAATTCCCCTGCGATTCTTCCTCGTGGATGAGCGTGCAGCCCCGGCAGCCCGCCGCCTTGACCGTGTTCTGTGTGTTCAGCGTGAACAGCGCGAGCATGCCCAGCACCGCCAGCATGGCCCCATAGCGCCAGTCACGTAGCCCCACCAGGCCAACAATAATTAGCAATGCGGCGAAGAGATAGGTCGTGCGCGCAGTGCCAATCGCCGGGATCAGCACCAGGACAGTCAGAAACGTACCTACTATCGACCCGACGGTTGAAAGCGACGAAAGCGAGCCGGCGGTACGCCCCGCTCCCTGTACACCGGCCTCGACCCGCTTGAGTTGCACACGCACCGCGAACGGGCTGACCATGGCCAACAGAATCACTGGCGCGGCGAACAGCAGCAGTACACCCACTAGCGCCCCAAGAAAGCTGCCCACGGCGACCGTGCTCAAGGCCTGCTGCGAGAAGCGCAGAATCGGGTTGGCCAGCAGTGGGATGAAGCCAGTCAGCAGGCCGGCCCAGCAGATCAGTTGGTATAGCACGCGCTCGTCGGGCTGCCGGTCGGCCAGCCCGCCGCCAAGCCGGTAGCCGACCGCCAAGTAGATCAGCGTCATGCCGATCACCACCGCCCAAATTGGCTGTGAAGTGCCGAAGTAGGGTGCCAGGAGCCGCGAGGCTACCATCTCGACGCCCAGGGTGCCGATGCCGGCCATAAAGACCACGAAGAGCAGAAATGGGCTTGAGCGGATGACAGCATCACGACTTGCTGCGCTAGTAGGACGTTCGGAATGCATAGGTATCCTCAATCACCTGACAAACAACGAACGACGAAAGGCAATGCTTTCGTCGTTCGTCGTTCATCGTTCGCCGAAGAAACTTAGCGCAAGGCTGTCACAAGAATCTGCCTCAGCGCATTGAGCAGCAGCATTGCAATCACGGGCGAGAGGTCGAACATCGACATCTGCGGCAGAATGCTGCGGATGGGCGCAAGAATTGGCTCAGTCAGGTCGCGCACGATGCCGGTGATTTGCCAATTGCCCATCTGGTCGACCCAGGAGAGTAAGATGCGGGCAAAGATTGCGAACGAAAGGATATTCAGCAGCAAATTGACAAATGTGATCACATAGGACGCCATATCTGTGCCGCCTCCTTGGCGGTATGTAAGTAATGTACAGAGTATTATACCAAAAATTATCGTTTTTCTTGGTGTTTTTGCTGATTTGCTGCTAAAAACACCAAGAACCGGCGCGGCTATTGCTGTTCATCGCCAAGCCGTGCCTGTAGCGCCGCCGCGTGCGCGGTCAGCCCTTCGGCACGCGCCAGCAGTGCGGCGGCTGGGCCGATCCGCCGCAGCGCGGCCTCGTTCAGGCCTATCAGCGAGATGATTTTACGAAAGTCGTCGACGTTCACTGGTGAGGCGTACCGGGCCGCGCCGCCGGTGGGCATGATATGCGAGGGGCCAGCTACATAATCACCCAGCACCTCGAACGAGCGCTCGCCCAGGAAAATGCCGCCGGCATTGCGAATAAGTCCGACATACTGCCAGGGCTGCTCGACCAACAAACAGAGATGCTCGGGCGCATATTCGTTGGCGATCGCAAAGGCGGCCGCCAAATCTGGCACCAGTACCACTCCGCCGCGCGCCGCAAGCGACTGCGCCGCGATCTCGGCGCGTTCGAGCCGCTCGATTTGGCGGGCGACCTCGGCCTGAACAGCCTCGGCCATGGCGCGGCTGGGGGTGAGCAGGATGGCCGAGGCGACCAGATCATGCTCGGCCTGGGCCAGCAGATCGGCGGCGGCCAGGCGCGGGTCGGCCTGCGCATCCGCGATCACAAGAGTTTCAGTCGGCCCTGGCAACGCCTCGATGCCGACCACGCCATACACCGCGCGCTTGGCCAGCACGACGAACAAGTTGCCTGGCCCGGCGATCTTATCGACCTGCGGCACGCTGGCGCTGCCATACGCCATGGCCGCGATCGCCTGCGCACCGCCAAGCGCAAACACGCGCTGGACGCCGGCAACGCGCGCCGCCGCCAGCACCACTTCGGCCACCTGTCCAGTCGCCCGTTGTGGCGGCGAGCAGACGATGATCTCCTCGACGCCGGCCACCCGCGCTGGAATGGCGGCCATCAGCAGCGATGACGGCAGCGGCGCGCTTCCTCCAGGAGCGTACAGCCCCACCCGGCGTAGCGGCACCACCAACTGGCCCAGCGCGCCCTCGGCGTTGAAATCGACCCAGGAGTTGCGCGATTGCCGGGCGTGGAAGCGCTCGATCTCCCCGGCGGCCAGCCGCAGTGCGTCAAGTAGCGCTGGGTCGAGGTGCGCCACCGCCCGGTCGATCTCGTCCTGTGTTACCTCGAGTGCTGCGCCGCTGTAACCGTCGAGCTTGTAGCCCCACTCGCGCAGCGCCGCGTCGCCGCGCTCGCGCACATCGCGAATAATGCGCTGCACAGCGGCGTCCGGAGTCAGCCGCTCGCCAAAGACGTGCGCGATGCTCTCACGTAGCGCGGGCGGAGCCTCAATTTCGTCGAGCGGCACGCGCCGCAGCACGGTGCGCCGGGCTAGCGCGAGGTCGTCATAAAGTGGAATCATATGCTCTTTTATATCTAGGAGTTACGCAGTTGCCCAAGAGTTTTCATGGCGCCTGCGACGGGCAAGGAGCTGCCTCACAATTGTTTCGTTGTGTGGTGCAGCGCACCACACAACGAAACAATGATGAGGTATTTCCTTGTCCGCCGCAGGCGTTATGAAAACTTTTGGGCAACTGCGTAACCCCTAAAGATATCAGGATTGTTAGTAAGGCTCCTCATACGGCCCGGCGTATCCAAGCCCAATAGCCCGGCGCTTCAGCGCCGGGTCGGGCGCAGGTTGGAAGACAACCCTTACTGCCCATTTCAAGGAAACATACTACAAACTATCGTATTTAAGCAATGGCGGCAGTCAGGCATCGCGCATTTAGCTTCTAGGATCAGCAGTACAGGCTCTTGTGGAAATAACGAAAGCGTTCCTGGCGGCCAAGCTGCAATTCAAACATGCCTGTGCTATACTATGCCAAACAGGGCGACTGTCGAGGCGAAGCTTATGATGCAACTGACGTTTCTCGGCACTGGAACGTCGATGGGCGTGCCGGTTATCGGCTGTCGTTGCGCCGTTTGTACGTCACCCCATCCGCATAATCGGCGTCTCCGTACATCGGCACTGCTGAAAGTAGCGGGCAAGCAGCTATTGATCGATGCCGGGCCAGATTTGCGCCAGCAGTTGCTGGCCGCGCAGGTAGACCGTTTAGACGCGGTTCTGCTCACGCACGCCCACGCTGATCACGTCGCCGGCCTCGATGATCTACGCCCGCTAAATATGGCGCAACGCAGCGTCATGCCGCTGTATGGTTCAGCACAAACGCTCGCAGATGTTCGAGCACGCTTCGATTATGCGTTCTCGGACAGTTCGGCTGGCTCGACTAGGCCGCAGCTTGAACTCAACGCGGTGCAGCCAGGCACACCGTTTCTACTTGATGGCCTGGAAGTTCTGCCACTTGCCATCGAACACGGTACCTGGGCGATCACGGGATTTCGCATTGGTCGCTTGGGCTATGTGACCGACGCAAGTGCTATTCCGCTCGCATCGCTCGATTCGCTCTACGGGCTTGATGTGCTGGTGCTGAATGCGTTGCGTGCGGCACCCCACCCAACACATTTTTCGCTTGAGCAGGCGCTGGGGGTAATCGCGCAGCTACAGCCAGAGCGGGCGCTGCTCGTCCACACGACCCACGACCTTGAGTATGCGGCGACGAACGCATTGCTGCCTGAACATGTTCGCCTGGCCTACGACGGCCTGACACTCGACATAACCGATGACCCAAGCGTGAACCAAGAAGTGCGCTACAAATCGGCTAGCCGCTCCGATAATTGCGACAACCAGCACGTTTAGACAGAGATACATGTGACTTCTGAATTCGCCGGTGACAGCCGATGCTGGGCTGCCGCCTAGGCCGAGTAGCCTCGCGCACTTACAACCATGCGGATTGCGATCGATGCCCGTTTAAATGCATATCGACGTGGCGGTATTCCACAGTACACCCGCCACCTGCTGGCCGCGCTCGCGGAGATCGACCGCGACAACCAGTATATCGCGCTGCAACATCACCAAATGTTGCGCCCGCTCGCGGTCGCCGCGAATGTACGTCGCCACGTTATTCATACGCCGCCGCACAACCGCTTTGAGCCGTGGTCGCTACCGACTGAGCTGCTGCTGGTACGCCCGGATGTGCTGCACTGCCCCGATTTTATCGCGCCAGTACGTCGGCCTTTTCCGGCGGTTGTGACCATCCACGATCTCGCGTTCATGCAATACCCGGAAATCCTGGACAGCGACGCCCGCCAGTACTACAGCCAGATAGCCCGTAGCACCGCCGCCGCCGAAGGTATCATCGCGGTGTCCGAGGCGACCCGCCAGGATATTGCCCAGTACCTTGATGTACCGATCGAGCATATCGATGTGGTCTACGAGGCGGCTGCTCCCGTATTCAAGCCGATCGAGCTGCGCGAGGGCGAGGCGCGTGTCCTGAATGGCGAGCCAGTGCTTTCGAAGAGCTTTATGCTGTTCGTCAGCACGCTGGAGCCGCGCAAGAACCTGCCCACGCTACTCAAAGCGTTGCGCATTGCGCTTGACCGCCGGCCTGATCGCGACTACCGGCTGGTGATTGTCGGCGGGCGCGGCTGGAAGTTCCAGTCGATCTTTGATGCTGTAAACACATACAAGCTTGGCGATCATGTGCTGTTCGCTGGGAATGTCGGCGTGTACGATCTGCGCTGGCTGTACAACGCCTGTCGCTTCTATATCAATCCTTCGCTCTATGAAGGCTTTGGCCTGCCATTGCTTGAAGCTATGGCCTCTGGTGCCGCCTGCCTGGCTTCGGCGACATCGAGCTTGCCGGAGATTGGCGGCGATGCGGCGATCTATGTGCCACCGCTCGATCCGGGCCTATGGGCTGATGCGATCGAGCAGCTCTGGGAGGATGAGCAGCGCCAGCGCGACCTTGGGCGGCTGGGTCAGGCGCGGGCGCAGCGCTTCTCCTGGAAGCGTGCCGCCCGCGAAACTCTGAAAATCTACGAGCGCGTGGCGCAGGGGCTGCCGCGAGAGGCTGCGGAAACGCTGAATGAGCCATCCCGCCAGCTTGCCCCACTGCCCGGCACCTACCGTAACACGCCGACCGAAGCGCCGCGTGCCTGTCTGCGCTGTGGGACGCAGCTTGAATATGGCGATTTGCAACATGATCTCAAGATCACGCATAGCGATGGTGCCGGCGAGTATAATGTGCTGGCCTCGCGCGCCTGGGTTTGCCCCAACTGCGGCCATGTCGAGCTGGTAAGTGAGTGGCGCGCGCTCAAGCCTGAATTACTGCCTGACCATGTACTAGATTTGCGCCCGCCGCCTGCGCCATCCTCTGCCCCCATTGATTCACAGCCGCTCACGCCCGCGCTACGCGCCACGCTGCTGCGCGAGCGTCATGTGGCACACGTTCAGCGCAGCATTTCCTACAGTGGCTTGTCGAATGACCTCCCCGCGCATACGGGCGGGCCGCGAACTGCTGCGCGTATAAGCGGCTCGCGCTCCGGCTCGACCGACCGCCGCGCCCGCGCCAGCCTGCGCAGGCGCAAATAGCGCTTTATAGCAGGGTTCAGAGATTAGGGGCTAGGGATCAGCAAGCGCAGCGCAGTACAATGCGAAGTATGCGCTGAAAACTAGATCAATAATTCTGCCCGCTGCTATAGTCTTTGTGTACGGCCAGCACAATAGCCCGGCGCTTCAGCGCCGGGTGGGTTTCTTTCGCGCTACCATAAACCCATAGAAAACCTCCAAGGGAACCGCCGCCTTTAGGCACGCGGGGGAATTGGAGAACGGCGAAACGAACGGCGTCCGTCCTCGCGTGATAGCCGTTCCTGTGCTGCGTGCTCTTGCAAATACTCTCAACATATGGTATATTCCCCACATGAGAAGGACTATTCGATTGCAATTGACCCCATCGACCACGCAAGCCGCTAATCTTGCGGAAACCAGCCGCCAGTTCACAGCGGTGTTTAATGCCGTGTGCATGGTCGGATGGGCCGAGCAGATTACGAATGGCGTCAAGCTGCATCACGCGACGTACTACCCGCTCAAAGCTGCCTACCCTGCGCTGGTCTCCGATCTGCTCGTTCAGGCGCGGGTGAAGGCTACCGAAGCCGTGAAGAGCGCCTTCGTATTGCACAAGCAGGGCCGCACGACGCGCATGCCCGTTTCGAAGGCGTGCCCACCGCGCTACAACGTGCATACCTACAAAGTGGATTGGGAGAGCCAAACCGTTCGGATGAGCATGATCGGCGGGCGGCAAACAATCCGCTTCGACATTCCTGCCTACACCGCGGCCTATGCTGGCTATCCGACTGACAGTGCCGATCTGTTGTTCCGGCATGGCCGTTGGTGGTTGCATGTCGTCGTCACAATCCCCGCGCCCGCTGTCGCGCCAACCGAGCAGGTAGTTGGGGTTGATCTCGGTATCGTGCGCCCCGCCGTCACGAGCAACAACCGCTTTCTGGGCAAGCGCGCATGGAAAGCCATCGAAGGGAAGTTGTTTCATCTCAAACGGGCGCTGCAAAAGAAGGGAACGAAGTCGGCCAAGCGACATCTCAGACGGGTACGCGGGAAACAAGCGCGCATTCGGCGCACCAACGATCACATCCTGAGCAAGCAGATTGTCCAGTCGGTTGAGCCAGGCGGAACGATTGTGCTGGAAAACCTCACCGACCTTCGCAAGCGCACGAAGATGCGGAAGCGCACGGCAACCAGTCGCCGCGTGCATGCGTGGTCGTTCGCGCAATTGAAAGCCTTTATCGCATACAAAGCCGAAGCACGGGGCTGTACGGTGGTTGCGGTTGACCCGCGACATACCTCGCAAGCGTGTAGCTGCTGTGGGCATACCGCCCGCAACAACCGCCGTTCTCGTGGCCGTTTTGTGTGTCGTGCCTGTGGCGTCGAGCTGCATGCTGACCTCAATGCGGCGCGGAATATCGCGGCGAAGTATCATGCCAGTGTTGCTATACGTGATGCTGGTGGGTTGCATGTCAACCAACCAATCGTGTCCAACCTTCGGGTTGAGACACAAGCCGCCACCTTTAGGCGCGCGGTAAGTTGACGAAATCCTTCTACCACTGTGAAGCCGACATCCTTGAGGGCCTTGCGCCCTTTGTGTTCGCTGAACTCGACAAAGCCTTTGGCCAGCGCATTCGCTACCTGCCCAGCGCTCGACCCGACGCGATTACGTTTGAGTATGCGGGCGCGTTGCCTGAACTGCTGGATCTGCGCAGCGTCGTTGCGATCTCGCTGGTGCAGCCGTTCGCCGTGCCACGCCCCAAGGCGCTACTTGGCCACGAACACATGCGTCGCCTGCTTGAGATGATCAGCACGGCCCGCGAGCTATGGAACAAGGGCCGCTTTGCTACGCTCAAGATCAGTGCGGCGGGCGAAGATTCCCCGGTCATGCAGCGGCTCAAGGACGAGCTGGCACAGCAGACGAACCTGCGCCCCGACCAGGAGGAGGGCGACCTGCTGCTGCGTCTGCGCCGCGCTGGCGATGGCTGGGAAGCGCTGGTGCGCCTTTCGCCGCGACCGCTGGCCACGCGCCCATGGCGGGTATGCAACATGCCCGGCGCGCTCAACGCCTCGCTGGCTCACGCCATGGTGGTGTTCAGCCAGCCCCACCCCGATCAGCGTGTACTCAACATGGCCTGCGGCTCCGGCACGCTGATGATCGAGCGGCTGGCACTCGCCCCAGCCCGTAAGATAGTCGGCTGCGATCTGCAGCCGGAGGCACTAGCCTGCGCCCGCGCCAACCTTGAAGCCGCCACCGGCTACGAGTTCCCCCACGATCAACCGGCGCGTCTGGAGCCTTGGGACGCTGGCGAGACACCATTGCGCGCCGCTAGCATCGATGTCATCCTGGCTGATCTGCCATTTGGCCAGCTGATCGGATCGCACGCTGAGAACGAGTTGTTGTACCCGCGTATCTTGGCCGAGGCCGCCCGGCTGCTTGTCCCTGGCGGGCGGCTCGTGCTTATCACCCACGAGGTGCGGCTGCTCGAACGTGTCGCCAGCGATCTGCCCGCATTTCGCCTGTCCAGTGAGTTGCGCGTTCGCTCTGGTGGCATGGCTCCACGGGTGTACCTGTTCGAGCGGAAGTCGGAAGGCGGGAAAATGCTCAATGCCGCTGCCGACAACGAATTTAACCAATCCGATACAACATAGTACACAAATCCTCCTCCCGCCATGGTTCGCCCATGGTAAGATACCGCTAGAGATTGTACCGCCATTATTTCCAATTCTCACGAGGTAATTCATGCGTCGTTCGATGCCCCTGCTCGGCGTCCTAGTGCTGATGGTGGCGTTGCTGCTGCCAGCTGCCCCAGTTCAGGCCGCGCCCGCCGCTTCAGATGAAGTTACGTATTTTTCGCAGACTGGCCACTCGGTTCGGCTGGAGTTCAAGCGCTTCTTCGAGCGCTTTGGTGGCCTGCCGATCTTTGGCCTGCCGCTGACCGAAGCCTTCGACGAGGATGGCGTGCGCGTGCAGTACTTCGAGCGCGCCCGCTTTGAACTGCAACCGCAGTTGCCCGACGGCCAACAGGTGCAGTTGACCCAGATTGGGCGCTGGTTCACCAACGAGCGTGCCACCTACGAACAGCCGTTTCTGTGGCTGGGCCAGAACCCCGATCCGACTGGTCAGCGCACGTTCTACCCAGAAAGCGGTCACTCGCTCGGCGGCGCGTTCCGCAGCTACTGGGCGACAAGCGGTGGGCTGGCAGTCTTTGGCTACCCGATCTCCGAGGAGTTCGGCGAAACGAACGCGGCAGGCCAGACCTACACCGTGCAGTACTTCGAGCGCGCCCGCTTCGAGCACCACCCCGATCAGGCTGGCACTCCCGGCGAGGTGCAGCTTGGCCTGCTTGGCCGTGAACTGCTCAACCAGCGCCCGGCGGCCATGGCCCAAACCGCGCCGGTTCCGGAGCAGGTGACGGTAGCGGAGCCGATGTCGGGGCTGGTGCTGCTTGGCAAAGCCACCACTGGCTTTCGCACCAGCTCGGGTGCCCGTGAGTCGAATATCTTCAAGACCGCCGAGATGTTCAATAATGTGGTGGTACCGGCGGGCGGGGAGTACTCGTTCCTCAACAGCGGCCACTTCCGCGCCGACGGCCTGGTCGAAGGCTATGGCATTATCGGCGGGCGGCTGGAGAAAGTGGTCGGCGGCGGCCTGTGCCAGGTTTCCACGACCATGTACCGGGCGGTGGCCAACGCCGGCCTCCAGGTGACGCGGCGGGTCGGCCATTCGTATGTGGTCTACTTCTACGAAAACATCCTGGGGTTTGATGCAACTGTGTTCAGCCCCGGCGTCGATTTCCGCTGGCGCAACGACACGCCCGGCCCAGTGACCATCCGAACCTCGTATGATGCCGCCAAGTCGACTGTCACATTTGAGCTGTGGGGCGTCAGCGATGGCCGCAAGACGACCTTTGCCGGGCCGTTCATCAAGAACAAGCGCGCACCAGGGCGGGCTGTCTGGCAGTTCGACCCATCACTCGGCCGTGGTGTGGTCAGCCAGCTCGTCCATGGGCGCGATGGGATGGATGTCAATCTGATCCGCACGGTTTCTATGCCAGATGGCACCATCAAACACTACAACGATATCGCGACCCGCTACGCCCCTTGGACTGATTTCTACGCCTATGGCCCTGGTGTGAACCCGCCAAAGGGCGTCACAATCGCAGCACCGTTGGCCCCGATCACGAGGGCAGCACGCTAAACTTCGCGAACCTGCCTGCCTACACCTGAGAATTTTTACCACCAAGGCACCAAGACACCAAGATAGTTATATCTTGGTGTCTTGGTGCCTTGGTGGTTATACGCTGGGTCACCACCTTGCGGCGTGCATGCTGCGTCGGGTATAATACCGGCGGGGCGGCGAGCTAGCCGCAGGACGCTATGCCTTTTTTGGCGCTTCTGGCAGAGCTGGAAGCGCAATCAACACATACATATCTTCTGGAGCAACGCATGCTAAATTTTTTCAAGAAGCTGGTTGGCGATGCGAATGATCGCACGATCAAGCAGCTGAATCCGATTGTCGACGAGATCAATAGCCTGAATAGCGCGTTCCAGGCGCTTTCCGACGAGCAGCTGGCTGGTAAGACCGCCGAGTTCAAGCAGCGCCTGGCTGCGGGCGAAAGCCTGGATAATCTGCTTTCAGAGGCCTTCGCTACGGTGCGCGAGATGTCGAGCCGCACGATCGGCCAGCGCCACTATGATGTCCAGCTGCTTGGTGGCATGGTGCTGCACCAGGGCAAGATCGCCGAGATGAAGACCGGCGAGGGCAAGACGCTGGTCGCCACGCTGCCGCTTTACTTGAACGCGCTCGAAGGCCGTGGCGTGCATCTGATCACCGTCAACGATTACCTGGCCAAGGTCGGCGCTGGCTGGATGGGGCCGATCTTCCATAAACTGGGCCTCTCGGTCGGCTTTATCGCCCACGATTACTCGGCGCGCTTCGACCCCGAGTTTATCGATCCGAATGCCAACGCCGAGGATCAGCGGCTTGTTCACTGGCGGCCCTGCACGCGGCGCGAGGCTTACGCTGCCGATATCACGTATGGCACCAATAATGAATTTGGCTTTGACTACCTGCGCGACAATATGGCCGGCGATATGGCCCAGCTCTCGCAGCGCGAGCTGAATTACGCGATCGTCGACGAAGTCGATAATATTCTGATCGACGAAGCCCGCACGCCGCTGATTATCTCCGGCCCGGCCGCGCAGTCCAGCGAGCAGTACCGCCACTTCGCCCGCCTGGTGCCGCAGCTCAAGCTCAGCCCCTACACACCCGACCAAATCAAGAAGGATTTCATCGAGAACCCGGAGGGCGATTTCCTGCTCGACCCGCGCTCGAAGAGTGTCCAGCTTACCGAGGCCGGTATCATCAAGATGGAGCAGGCGCTCGGCATCCCCAACGATGAAAGCCTGTACGATCCTAAGTACTATGAGATGACCCACTATCTCGACAATGCTCTGAAAGCCCAGTTC
>JACMIM010000939.1 GCA_014381165.1 Roseiflexaceae bacterium | reverse complement strand
ACTCGGCCAGCCGGTCGAGCAGATCGAGCAGGCTCTGGCGCGCGGGCGGCAGCTGCTGTTCGCCGCCCGCGCCCAGCGCCCGCGCCCCAGCCTGGACGACAAAGTGCTGGCTGGCTGGAATGGCATGATGCTGCGCGCCTTTGCGCTGGCCGCCAACGCCTTTGGTCGCGCAGACTACCGCCTGGTGGCCGAGCAGAACGCGGCCTTTGTGCTGGAGCACCTGCGCGACGACCAGGGCCGCTTGCTGCGTAGCTGGAAGGACGGGCGGGCTGGTACAACTGGTGGCTTTCTGGAGGATCACGCACTGCTGGCCGACGGCCTGCTGGCGCTGTACGAGGCGACGTTCGAGCCGCGCTGGCTGCACGAGGCGCGTGCGCTAGCCGATGTCATGCTCGGCCAATTCTGGGATGACGAGATCGGCGGCTTCTATGATACCGCCGCCAGCCACGAGGCGCTGATTGTGCGCCCGCGCGAGACTGGCGACAATGCGACACCTTCTGGCAACTCCGCCGCCGCCGATGTGCTGCTCAAGCTGGCGCTGATCTTCGACCAGCCGCACTACCGCGAGCGGGCGCTCCAGGTCATTGGCGGCATGGCTCAACTGATGGCCCAGTACCCGACCGGCTTTGGCCGCTACTTGGCCGCCGCCGAATTCGCGCTTGCCGCACCCAAGGAAATCGCACTGGTCGGCGAGCCAGAACACGCCGATACCCGCGCCCTGCGCGATGCCATCTTCAGGCCATTTCTGCCCAACAAAGTCGTGGTGCTCACGCGCGGGGGCCAGCAGCCCGCGCAGATCGCCTCGCCGCTACTGACAGGCCGCGAGCAGATCGGCGGCGCGGCCACGGCGTATGTCTGCCAGAACTACACCTGCCAGCGCCCAGTGACGACAGTGGAAGCATTGCAGGCACAGTTGTAGCCCCTCACCCCAGCCCGCTCCCAGCTGGGAGGGGGCTGGGGTGAGGGTTGCAGCGCCACAATTCAGTCTGCCGCGATCGGCCAGTGAAACCAGTTCACGAAATAGTCGCCCTGGTAGCCCGCGCCAAAGTAGCCGCCACGCAGCCCTTCGCTGACCGTGCGGATGCCGAAGGCATTGATCACGAAATCGGCACAGATACGCATGCCCAGGCCGGTACCACCAGTGGTGAACCCACCGTGAAATAGCGCGCCAAGATCATCGGCATAGCGCTCGCGCAGCAGCGCACGCTGGTCGGCGTCGATCCGGTTGTAGATTACAAAGCGCAGGTTCTCTGGCTCGGCGCTGGGCAGCGGCAGAATGGCCAGAAACACCGCGTCGTCGCCCGTGTTGCGGACGGCATTGTTCATCAGGTTGTACAGTACCCGGTCGAGCGCGGCGAATTCCAGGCAGCGCTCCGAGACATTGCCGTCAAAGGCGCACGCGACATGGACAGTTGCCGAGCGCCCGCGCATGTTATGAATGGCGTGCTGCCATTTCTCGGTCAGCAAATCTACGCTGTGCAGCTGCTCGCCTCGGTCGCGCTCATAGCCTGCGGGGTCGAGGTTTAGCACGGCATTACGCATGATCTTCAGATGATCGCGGGTGAGAAAAAACAGGCGGTGCAGGTCATCGGCCTGTGAGATACCGAAATTGATGAACTGCAACTGAATCGAGAGCGCCTGAAAGCCGCCGCCGCGAATATCGTGGATGACCCGCTGAAGCGTCTCGTCGCCCTGGTAGCGGCCTGGCTCGCCGATCTGCTGCATCTGGCGCACGAGATCGCTCCAGCCGACCCGCGCGCCGAAGCTACGCAATGCGGGCAGGCCGTTCGCAGGCGCGTCCAGATGGGTACGAACAAGCTCCAGCAGGGCTTGCAATGTGCCGTACAAACTGCGAATCCGCCCCTGGTCTTCGTCCGCAAAGCTGGCGATCGGCACGCTGATATTATCGCCCAGGTATCGCGAACTGCGAAAGTTCACCAGGTCGGTTGTGGCTAGCGCCATCAGAGCGCTGAAAGGTATTGGCGTGTTCATGGCGTTTCTGTAACAGTGAGTTCTAGCCTATCATACACCAACTCGCGCCAGCGTGCCGCGTGACCGTGCTACAATGCGGCGCGTTCATCAAAGCATTGAAATTTCGACGGAGTGAGGCATGTCCAACGACGAATGGTACAAGGACGCGATCTTCTACGAACTACAGGTCAAATCGTTCTATGACAGCAACGGCGATGGCGTCGGGGATTTCGGCGGGCTGATCGAGAAGCTCGACTATGTACAGGATCTTGGCGTCGATTGTATCTGGATCACGCCATTCAACCCCTCACCGCTCAAGGACGATGGGTATGATGTCGCCGACTACTACGGCGTTCACCCCGACTACGGCACGACCAAGGATGTGCGCCAGTTCATCAAAGAAGCCCACCGCCGCGGCATCCGCGTGATGACTGACCTGGTGATGAATCACACCTCCGATCAGCACCCCTGGTTCCAGGCCGCCCGCTCCGACCCAGAATCGCCCTATCGCAACTATTATGTCTGGAGCGACGACGACCAAAAGTATAAGGACGCCCGGATTATTTTCACCGATACCGAGCGCTCGAATTGGACATGGGATGCGCAAGCGAAGCAGTACTTCTGGCACCGCTTTTTCAGCCACCAGCCTGATCTCAACTTCGAGAACGCCCGCGTGCGCAAAGCGATCTTCAAGGTGCTGCGCTACTGGCTAGATATGGGCATCGATGGTTTTCGCGCCGACGCCGTGCCCTACTTGTTCGAGGAAGAAGGCACCAACTGCGAAAACCTGCCGCGCACGCACCACTACCTCCAAGCGGTGCGCTCGGAGATCGACCGGCTGTACCCTGGCCGCATTCTGCTGGCCGAGGCCAACCAATGGCCTACCGACGTGCGCCCTTACTTCGGCGATGGCGATGAGTTCCACATGGCCTTTAACTTCCCACTGATGCCGCGCCTGTTTATGTCCTTGCGGCGCGAAGACCGCACGCCGATTATCGATATTATCTCGCAGCTGCCGGAAATCCCCGCCAATTGCCAGTGGTGCCTGTTTCTGCGCAACCACGATGAGCTAACACTGGAGATGGTCACCGACGAAGAGCGCGATTACATGTACGGCGAGTACGCCAAAGACCCGCGCATGAAGCTGAATGTCGGCATTCGCCGTCGGCTCGCGCCGCTGCTAGATAATGGCCGCCGCCGGGTCGAACTGCTCAACGCGATTATGTTCTCGATGCCCGGCAGCCCAATTATTTACTATGGCGATGAGATCGGCATGGGCGATAATATCTACCTGGGCGACCGTAATGGCGTGCGCACGCCCATGCAGTGGAGTGGCGATCGCAACGGCGGCTTCTCGCGCGCCGATGCAGCCCGGCTGTACACCCCGGTGATCGCCGATTCAGTGTATGGCTACCAGGCAATTAACGTCGAGGCGCAACAACGCGACCCGTCCTCGCTGTTGAATTGGATGAAGCGGCTGATCCGGCTGCGCCGCCGCTATCCGGTGTTCGGGCGCGGCCAGATCACGTTTCTCCACCCCGATAACACCAAGGTGCTGACCTACCTGCGCCACATGGACGACTCGATTATCCTGTGTATCAACAATCTCTCGCGCTTTGTGCAGCCCTGCCAGCTTGATCTGAGCCAGTTCAACGGCTACACGCCGGTCGAGCTGTTCGGCGAAACCCGCTTTCCGCCGATCGGCGAGCTGCCGTATTTCCTGACGCTCGGGCCACACGGCTTCTACTGGTTCAGGCTAGAACGATAAACAGAACAAAGAACAGGCAGTGTAGAACAAAGAACAGAGAACAAAAAACCTCCGGAAGCCACTCTGTTCTCTGTTCTTTGTTCTCTGTTCTTTGTTCTCTGT
>JACMIM010000938.1 GCA_014381165.1 Roseiflexaceae bacterium | reverse complement strand
ATGTGGTTCTCATTTCTTCGCCTGCCATCTGGCCGGTGAGGGGCCGAGCCCCGAGCGAGCATGCGCGATCGTTGCGCCTGCCAGCTCCCGACTGCCGACTCCTTTCTCCCCAGCACGACAGGCCATTCCAAAGGAGGCTGGCAATGCCAGTCATCGTTACGCTCATTGGCGTTCTGATCGTGTTGGTGCTGCTGCTCCTGGCGGGCACCCAGTGGATTCGCTTTATTCCCAACAGCCGGGTTGGCATTGTGGAAAAGCGCTTTGGCGGGCGCGGCTCGCTGAAATCGGGCTTTATCGCCCAGCACGGCGAGGTCGGGTACCAGCCGCAGGTGCTGCGTGGTGGCATTCATCTGCTCACGCCGTTTCAGTACAGCGTGCATATCGCGCCGCTGGTGACCATTTCGCAGGGCAAGATCGGCTATGTGTTTGCGCGCGACGGCCAGCCGCTGCCGCTGACCCAAACGCTGGCCTCGAATGTCGAAGCCCAGGATTTTCAGGATGTGGTCAGTTTTCTCAACATTGGTGGCGAACGCGGCTCGCAGCGCAGAATCCTGCGCGAGGGCACCTATGCGATCAACCTAGCCCAATTCATTGTGATCACCGAGGAGCGCGTGTTTTCGCTGCCGCTCAGCCGCGACGAAGAAGAGATTATCAGGCAGATGGCCACGGTGATCGGCGAGCGCGGCGGTTTCCGCCCGGTGGTGCTCAAGGGCAATGAGGATTCGGTCGGCGTTGTGACGATTCACGACGGCCCTTCGCTGGCCCAGGGCGAGATCATCGCGCCGACGGTTGGCGAGAATCCGCACGACGATGCGACCTACCATAATAACTTTCAAGATCCCGATCGTTTCCTTGCGGCGGGCGGCCAGCGCGGCCGCCAGTACCAGGTGCTGGTCGAGGGCACCTACTATATCAACCGGCTGTTTGCCACCGTGGAGATGATCCCAAAAACAGTGGTCGAGGTTGGCCATGTTGGCGTGGTGGTTTCCTACACCGGCGCGACCGGGGCCGACCGCTCGGGAACCGACTACAAGCATGGTGAGTTGGTGGGAAAGGGCCAGCGCGGCGTGTGGGACGTGCCGCTGCTGCCGGGTAAGTATGCCTTCAACACCTACGCCGGCAAGGTGCTGCTGGTGCCGACCACCAATATTATTCTGAAGTGGGCGCGCCAGGAGGTCGGCTCGCACAAGCTCGACGAGAATCTTTCCGAGATTTCGCTGATCACCAAGGATGCTTTTGAGCCGCTGCTGCCGCTTTCCGTGGTCATTCATATCGACTACCGTAAGGCACCGCTGGTCATCCAGCGCTTTGGCGATGTCAAGAAGCTGGTCGAGCAGACGCTTGACCCCATGGTTGCCGCTTACTTCAAAAACGTAGGACAGACCCGCACGCTGATCCAGCTCATCCAGGAGCGCTCGACCATTCAGTCGCTGTCTAGCGAGCAGATGCGCGAGAAGTTCCGCTACTACAATTTGGAGCTGGAAGAGGTGCTGATCGGCACGCCGGCCTCGCCCAAGGGCGACACCCAGATCGAGAACATCCTGACCCAGCTGCGCTCGCGCCAGGTGGCCGAGGAGCAGATCGAGACCTATGCGCGCCAGGAGAAGGCGGCGGTGAAAGAGCGCGAACTGCGCGAGGCCGAGGCGCGCGCGCTGCAACAGCGCTTTCTGACTGAGTCGGAGCTGTCGATCACGGTGCAGTCGAATGAGGGCAAGGCCGAATACCAGCGCGCGCTCCAGAAGGCCTCGCAGATTCGGGCGCTGGCCGAGGCCGAGGCCGAGAAGACGGCACGGATTGGTATCGCCGAGGCGATCGCGATCGACGAAAAGGTGCGGGCGTATGGCGGGCCACAGTTCCAGGTCACGCAGCAGGTCATGTCGCGCTTTGCCGAGGCGATCGAGCATGCGGGCGTGCCGGTGGTGCCGCAGATTGTGGTGGGCGGTGCGAGTGGCGGCAGCAACAACCTGATGGAGGGCTTGATGGCTATGCTGCTGTCAGACAAACTCGGTGCGACGACTGGCGCACAGCCGGCGACGGTTCGCCCGGAGGTGGCGCAGATGCGCGAGCAGATCCTGGGCAAAATGCTGGCCGAGCCAGCCGCCCCGCTGACCGGGCCGCTGCACCTGCCGGTGCCGGAGAACGGCACGCGATCGTAGGGCGGCGAGCTTGGCTGGGCAGCTTACCAACGCTGCCCACCATGGCCGCGACGAGGT
>JACMIM010000937.1 GCA_014381165.1 Roseiflexaceae bacterium | reverse complement strand
GAAGGTGTTTCCTGGCATGTATTTCTGCTCCTGTCTGTGTGACAAAGTGACAAGATGACAAGATGACAAGGTGACAAGGTGACAAGATGACAAGGTGACGAGGTGACAAGGTGACAAGATGACAAGGTGACAAGGTGACACGAAGTATCGAGCGCACCTAACGCTCCCAAACAATCGTTCCCTCGAGTACCGTCATTTCAGCGGTAATACTGTGCAGCGCTGCCGCTGGGGTGGTAAACGGGTCGGCAGATAGCACCGCGAGATCGGCTAGCGTGCCAAGGGCCAACATGCCGAGCTGGCCGGTCATGCCGCTGCATGCCGCCGCGCCGCTGGTGAAGGCGCGCAGGGCCTCGCCGACACTCAGGCGCTGCGCAGGGTGCCAGCCGCCCGCAGGAAGGCCATTGGGCCGCTGGCGTGTGACGGCGGCATGAATGCCCAGCCATGGGTTCAGCGGCTCGACCGGCGCATCCGAGCCGAAGGCCAACGTCGCGCCCGATTCCAGCAGCGCCTTCCAGGCATAGGCCGTGGCGTTGCGCTCCTCGCCCCACAGCCGGTCAGCCAGCTCGATGTCCGAGGTACAGTGGCTGGGCTGCATCGAGGCGACCACGCCAAGCTGAGCGAAACGCGGCAGATCGGCAAGGTCGAGCAGCTGGCAGTGCTCGATCCGGTTAGGGATCAGGGGTCGGGGTTCAGGGTTTAGCAGAGGGTCTCCTGACCCCTGGCCCCTGACCCCTGACCCCTCGATCGCGTCCAGCACCCGCCGATTCGCGCCGTCGCCGATTGCGTGGATAATCACCGCAAGACCATGCGCGTTGGCCTTGCGCACAGCGGCGTTCAGCTCCTCGGTGGCAATGGTCGGCAGGCCCAGGTTGCGGCTGCCCTCATACGGGCGCAGCAACTCGGCAGTTTCCGAGCCAAGCGTGCCATCGGCAAAGATCTTGACGCCGCCAAGCCTGACCCAGCCATCGCCAAGGCCACTATGCAGCCCCAACGCGATCGCTTCATCGAGCGTGCCGTAATCGAGGTGGATTAGGCTGCGCAGCTTCAGCTGGCCACGCGCTCGCAGCGTCTGCACGGTGCGCAGTGCCAGCGCGCCAGCGCCCGGCTCCATGCTGGGCGGAATGTGCATGCCAGCCATGCCATACGAATGCGCCTCTCGGATGGCGTCGCGCACGGCGGCCAACTGGTCTTCCTCGGTGGTAGCAGGGAAATGTTGACCAATCATTTCGATCGCATTCTCGAAGAGCAGGCCGGTTGGCTGGCCTGTGGTATCCCGCCGAATACTACCGCCAACCGGGTCGGGCGTGTCGGCATCGACCCCGGCAATCGCCAGAGCTGGCCCATTCAGCCAGGCGCAATGGCCATCCTTGCGAAACAGCACCGCCGGACGTCCGGGCGTGACCGCATCGAGATCGGCGGCATTCGGCCAGCGGCCAGCCCAGCGCACATGATCCCAGCCGCCGCCGCGTAGCCACTCGCCCGCTGGCAGCGCCGCCGCCGCCCGCTCGACCTGAACCAATGCCTGCTCGTACTCGCCCACCCCATTCAGATTGACCTCGCGGCGGCG
This sequence comes from Roseiflexaceae bacterium, assembly GCA_014381165.1. Taxonomy (GTDB): domain Bacteria; phylum Chloroflexota; class Chloroflexia; order Chloroflexales; family Roseiflexaceae; genus JACMIM01. The sequence goes on along the minus strand of JACMIM010000937.1, from coordinate 2,775 downwards.
TAATGCGTGAGCCAGCAGGTGAACGTGTGCGTCGGTAAGCGCCGGGATGACTGCGCGCCCGCGTAGGTTGATGCCCTCAGCCCGCGAACCGACCGCCGCCGTCACCCGGCCCTCGGTGCCGATCGCCACCACTCGGCCATCGCGGATGGCGATCGCTTGGGCCTTGGGCAGTGCTGGGTCGAGCGTGTAGATTGGGCCATTGTAGAAAACTGTTGTCATGGTGTTACCAGCGTACCCGGCGCTTCAGCACCGGGCTATTGGGAGCGCGACTTTATCGCCTATCGTCTATCGCACTTGGCTCCGGCAGGGCGTACACGCCAGCCGAGCGGCGCGGGTAGATATGCTGGGCGACTGGCACAAAGCGGCCAGCGTTTTCGAGAAAGAGTTGCTGAGTAATCCGAATGGTCGTGTCGTCGATCTCGATCACATTATACGAGTTCTTGCCGGCTTCGCGCCCCTTGCCGCGCGTCGAAGTGGTTGTACCGCTTTGACAGATAATCGTGCCGCGCTCCAGGTCGGGCCGCCCGTCCAGCGTCGAGCCGATGTAGGAAACATGGATGTGGCCGCACATGAGCACCTCCACGCCGCATCGGTCGAACAGATCGACCACATCATCGGCATTGCTGATAATCCGGCCCGGCTGGCTCCCCGGCGGGTCGATCACATGATGGTGTAGCACAGCAATCTTACAGGTACCGCTTGGATAGCGTCTAAAAATACCTTCCAGCTTGGCGATTTGATCGCGACTCAACCTGCCTCCATCGACCGTCCAGCCGTGGGCAGTGCAGCCGCCGACAACCGCAAGGCCAGGCAACTCGAAGACTGGATTGATCTCGCTGGAAATATGCCGGGTGAACTGGCGATATGGGCGAAACAAGCGATCAAACACATTGAGCAGCGGGACATCGTGGTTGCCAGGCACGATCAACTGCGGCCCAGGAAGCTGACGCAGATAGGCCTTTATCACCTGCCACTGGTGCGGGAAATCGGCGCGTTGCACCAGATCGCCCGAGACGACCAGCAGATCAGGTTGAAGGGCATGCGCATCCGCCGCAAGCAGCCGCGCCAGATCAGGGTTGAACGGCCAACCCGCGTGAAGATCGGAAACATGCATCAGAACATATGGCACGAACGCTCCTCGAAGGCAGTTCCACAAGCATGAAGGACAAGATTCAGCAGTCCTGATGCCCCGCAACGGATTAGAGCATATGCGCCCTGCGAAATTGTAGCACACTGGCGCAACGCGGTTAACCGATTGAACCGATTGGGTGTGACGTGGCGGGTTCCGCGCCCGACCCGGCGCTGAAGCGCCGAGCTATTGAGCTTCGTTCGCACTAATGCTTGGCACTTACCCATACCAACCCGCGTTCCAGTAGAGCGCGTTGCTGGAAGCTGAACATCGTTTCAGCCCGCGCAGGCGGGCATCGTACACCCAGCCAGCGGCTTCAGACGCGCGGCGCTGGCGGCACGAAATGAGACGGTATGCGAGAAAGCGGATTGACATCATACCTGTTTCGAACCACTGCAACGCACTTGAGCGCGTTTTGGATGATACCAACGGGCTTCTAGCCCGCGCACGCTGGCGGCGCGTGCAACATGCTACGCCGCACCACGCTTCTGCTATAATGGCTGGCAAAGAGGCCAGGTACGGAGGCAATGATGACAGTCAACTACCAGCGCTGGCTGCGCAGCTTTGTTGGCCACCAGCGCCTGCTGCAACTGGCAGCCAGCGCGCTCATCCGCGATGAACAGGGCGGCATATTGCTGGGACGCCGCGCAGACCTGCACCTCTGGGCACCGCCCTCGGGCGTGGTTCAGCTTGGCGAGACACCCGCCCGCACGATCAGCCGCGAGGTCAAGGAAGAAACCGGGCTTGAGACCGAACCGGTCAAGCTGATCGGTCTTTACGCTGGATCTGAATTCGAGTGGACGTATGCGAATGGCGACCAGGCCCAGATTATCAGCGCCTTCTTCGAATGCCGCGTTATCGGCGGCACGCTGCGCGCCGACAGAAGCGAGTTCCTCGAACTACGCTATTTTCCACCAACCGCGCTACCATCGCTCATGCCGCGCTATGTGCGTATGCTGCGCGACGGAGTGGAAGGGCGGGAAGCCGGATTCTATGACTAGTCCAACCGGCAATATACAACGTGCAGCAAGAACCACATCGCCGATTGCTCGTTGCGTGTTGCTTGCATGAAGCGCATTGCCTACATCTCGCCGCTCAACCCCGCGCCCTCCGGCATCTCCGATTACAGCGAGGAATTGCTGCCCTATCTCGCGCAGCACGCCGCGATCACGCTGTATGTTGATGATAGCCTGAAGCCGAGTAACGCCGCGCTCGTGCGCCAGTTCGAGCTGCGCCCGCTTTCGCGGTTGGAGCGCGATCAGCGCCAGCGCCCGTTCGACGCGCTGCTCTACCACATTGGCAACAGCCCCGTTCATGCGCAAATCTGGACAGCGCTTCAGCGCGTGCCCGGCGTGGTTGTGCTGCATGAGTTTGTGCTGAACCATTTCATGCTGAACTATGCCGCTGTGATCCGGCGCGATGTGGCCGGGTACGAAGCCGAGGCAGCCCGCCGTTACGGGGCCGAAGGCCAACGGGTGGCCCAGCTGATGCTGCGCGGGCGGCTGACCGAAGCTGCCTTCAGCTACCCCTTCTCGGAACAGGTGATCGAGGCCGCCGAGGGCCTGATCGCACATAGCCAGTATGTGCTCGATCGGGTGGCACAGGTGCGACCGAGCCTGCCCGCCGCGTTGGTGCCAATGGGCGGG
>JACMIM010000936.1 GCA_014381165.1 Roseiflexaceae bacterium | reverse complement strand
GCGCACTCTGATAGCATGAATGTTCATGTAGTGTAAAGCCTATCACGTTTACATGAGCGTGTCAATCAGATGTTGCGCGGGTAGCGATGCGGCGTATGTTCATCCGCCCACGCCCGACCCGGCGCTTCAGAGCCGGGCTAGCATGACGAAGCCCGCCTATGCGGGCTGAAATGATGTTCAGCCCGCGTAGGCGGGCTTCGTAACCCCAGCCAGCGGCTTCAGCCGCCAGGCGCTGGGGTAATGCGACGCAATGTGACAAAAACCTGCACCTGCCCGTTTATACAGCACACGGATCGTTAGAACGAACGGAGGTCGGTATGGTGCAGAAGCAAGTGCGGCTGGACTACCCCGAGGTGTTGCGGGCGCTGGGGCATTTCATCCAGCGCGAGCATCTCAGCGAGGTCAGCATCAGCGAGTTCGACCGCGGCTGGGTTATCTCAGGGTTGACCTTTAAGACCACAATGCAGGGCTTTATTCGCGTTCCTGCCGACTTTGTCGTCTCGCACGACGACATTCGCGCGCTTTCCGAGCAATTGCTGACATTGCGCATCCGTGCGCAACCTGAACGGCGCGGGTGGCTGCGATGAAGCTATTCAATGCGCTCAAAGGTAGCGATTATCAGGACGTGCTGCGCACGATCGGCGCGCTGATCGACGAGCGTGGCTACCGTAATGTTCGCATCATCGAAACCGCCGACGGCCTGGTCATCCAGGGCCATGTCGAATCGCGTAACCGAGTGGGCGAGGCCGCTTATGATACATATCTCGTTTCCGACGAGGATATCAAGGCCATGCGACAGGCGGCATTCCAAAAACGGCAGCGCGAACCGATTGCGCATACGCTTGAGCACTAATCGCAAACCTGCTTCTTTTGTGGTAAAGTTTATGAACACCCGCGCACTGGTGCGCGGGTGTTCGTGCATCTAGGCGATAGGCTTAGACGCTTCTCGTGTGTACACGCACGGGGGCGCACGGGGTTTGGGGCGCAGCCCCCAAGAAAACCCTTTCCATTCTATACATCCTGAAAGGAATACGCGGTGGCCGCCAATAAAAATAACGATCTTCAGCGCCTGGGCGTGGTGTTGGCACTGGGTATGGCAGCCGGGTTTGGCGTGCGCTATGTGCTTTCGCGCCAGGTCGCGCGGCCTCAGGATCAGGAATCGGCCTTGGTCGATTGGGAGCAGGCCCGCCAGCTTGCGCTGCGTGTTTCGCGCTGGGAGCAGGCCCCGATCGACGATCGGGCGCTGCGCCACGCGCAGTATGCGCGCATGGTCGCCCAGAGCGAACCGCTAATCGCCGCGTACATGGGCGTCGAGCTGCCCGCGCCGGTCGAGCGGCTGTTTGTGGTCGATCGGCGCGATTGGCTGCTGGTCAACTTCGTCTCGTTCCAGCACCTGCTACAGCCGATCGAGGAGCTGTATGGCAAGATTGCCAGCAGCAACGCCGCCACAACTGTCATGGGTACGGTCAACCGCAAGCTGCTCGGCGGCCAGATGGGCCTGCTGCTTGGCTACCTGGCCCAGCGCGTGCTTGGCCAGTACGATCTGAGCCTGCTTTCGCCTGACCCGGAGCTACGCGGCGCGCTCTACTTCGTCGAGCCGAATATCAAGCGGGTGCAAAGCCAGCTCGGCCTGAGCGACGAAGACTTCCGGCTGTGGATTGCCCTGCACGAAACCACACACGTCTTTCAGTTCGAGGCGTTTCCGTGGGTGCGCCCCTACTTCAACGAACTGTTGAGCAGCTTTCTGGGTGAGGTGACTGACCAATTCAACGGCGCTGGCATGAGCTTCTCACAGATCGCCAACCGGCTGATGGGCGGTAAGGCTAATGGCGGCGAGCACTGGATGCAGGCGGTGCTCTCACCGCAGCAGCGCCAGGTGTTCGACCGCATGCAGGCGCTGATGTCGGTGGTCGAGGGCTACTCGAACCATGTGATGAACGAGATCGGCGAGCAGTTGCTGCCAAGCTTTCGCGAGATCGAACGGCGCATCGCCCAGCGCAAGGGATCCAGAACGCTGATCGAGGAGCTGTTCAACCGCGTGACCGGCATGGATTTGAAGCTGGCGCAGTACCAGCAGGGCGAGGCATTCATCAATGCGGTGGTGGCCCAACGCGGCATTGCATTTGCCAACCAGGTCTGGTCTGGCCCCGAATACCTGCCAACCATGGACGAGATCAAAAACCCGGAGCGCTGGATCGCGCGGGTCGGCGCGTAGTAGGGGCGGGTGGCGAAGAGGCGGGTGGCGAAGGGGCGCGTTTCAAACCCGCCCCTTCGCCACCCGCAGGCTTTCGCTGGCCTCCTG
>JACMIM010000935.1 GCA_014381165.1 Roseiflexaceae bacterium | reverse complement strand
GCGGGCAAATCGACGCTGCTGAAAATCCTTTCGCGCATCACCGGGCCGACGGCTGGGCGCATACGCTTGCGCGGTCGCGTCGGCACGCTGCTGGAAGTCGGCACCGGCTTTCACCCTGAACTGAGCGGGCGCGAGAATGTGTTTCTGAATGGCGCGATCCTGGGCATGCGGCGCGAGGAAGTCGCGCGCAAATTCGACGAGATCGTGGCCTTTGCCGAGGTCGAGCAATTCATCGACACCGCAGTCAAGCATTATTCCAGCGGCATGTACCTGCGCCTAGCCTTTGCGGTTGCCGCGCACCTGGAGCCGGAGATTCTGATTGTCGACGAGGTGTTGGCGGTCGGCGACGCGACCTTTCAAAAGAAGTCGCTCGGCAAGATGGGCGATGTCGCGCAGAGCGGGCGGACGGTGCTGTTTGTGAGCCACAACATGGGCGCAGTGCGTGGCCTGTGCCAACGGGCGATCTGGCTGGAGCGCGGGCAGGCCGTGGCCGATGGGCCAGCGTACCAGGTGGTCGATCGCTACCTTCAAACGACGCTCGACCCGGCGCTGTTGCGGATCGACCTGCGCGAAACGGCCCGCACTGGCGGCATGGGCCAGCGGCTGCGTATCGGCGGGATTACTTTTAACGATGGAGCGGCGGTGCTGCATGGCGAGCCGCTACGGGTCACATTCAGCTTTCAGGCGCTGGCGGCCTGCGATGGCGTTGCGCTGGGATTCGGCTTCTCGACCCTGGACGGCGTGCGGATTCTGAGTATCGATAGCGACCTGAACGGTGCGCAGCGCGACCTGCCAAAGGAGTATGCTGGCCAGGCCAGCGTGACGCTGCCACGGCTTGACCTGCAACCCGGCTTCTATGCGCTCGATGTCGGCGCGCGCTCGGGCAACAACAGTGCGCTCGACTACATGCCGAGTTGCGCCCAGATCGAGGTGTTGCCTGGCCCTTCGACGCCAAGTGTGATTATTCGCGACACTGGCGGCGTGCGCGCCCCCGGACAGTGGGAGTGGCGCGATGCGACCTGATAGCGGCGGGATGATCGCATGGGCGCGTGAGCGCGCACTGCTGTTGCGGCGAGCCTGGCTCAACGCTCGGCTTGACCAGACCAATTTTTCCAGTGGTTTGGGCGATTCGGCCTGGGCGCTGTACGGCCTAGTGCGCTCGATCAAGCCGCAGGTCTGCGTGGAGATCGGTTCGGCGCGGGGGAAATCGGCCTGCTACATTGGCGCGGCATTGCGCGATAATGGCGGCGGCACGCTGTATGCGATCGACCCGCACACGGCTACAGCCTGGAACGATAGTCAATCGGTCGAGACGCTGCCGATCATGCGTGCCAACCTGCGCCGCTTCGCGCTGCTGCCATTTGTCGAGATCGTGCGCGCAAGCTCGGGCGAGGCGGCCAGCGGCTGGAAGAGGCCGATCGACCTGCTGTTTATCGATGGCGACCACTCCTACGCGGGCGTGCGCCAGGATTGGGAGCTGTTTGCCCGCCATGTGCAACCGCTTGGCGCGGTGGTCTTTCACGATACACTTTGGGACATACGCCCTGAGCTTGGCCAACGCGCCGACATGGGCGTGCCCCAGTTCGTCGACGAGCTGCGCACCCAGGGCTACCCGGTGCTGACGCTGGCGCAGAATTTTGGCGTCAGTATCGTTCAGCCTACCTGCGGCGGCGTGCTGCTCCGGGTGCCAGCGTGATCACACGGCGGCGGGCGGCGATAGCGGCGGATTCACTGGGGCTGTTTGCCCGCACGGTGGCGCGGCATGGCCGGCCTCGGCTGCTGCTGACCTTTGCCGGCGGTCTTGGCGACCAGCTGCTTTGCACGGCGGTGCTGCGCGAATTGCGCCAGCGCGGCGGGCGCGGCCTGTGGATGATGAGCGGGCATGCCGACCTGTTCAGCGGCAGTGGCGATCTCGACGCATTGGTGCCGGTCAATCAGCACCTCGTGCGGCTGGCGCGCGCCGTTGGTGCTCAGGTGATCGAGCCGCGCTACGCCAGCTACGATCCTGCCGAAGACCGCGACCATATTCCAGTTGGCAAACACATCATCACGGTGATGTGCGAGCTGGCAGGCCTGCGTGGCGAAATCGCGCTGCGGCCCTATGTGAAGCTTGGCGAGCAGGAGCAGGCGGCGGGCCGCTATGGCCCAGATCAAATTGTGCTACAAAGCAGCGGCCTGAGCGCGCGCTACCCGATGCGCAACAAGGAGTGGCTGCCGGAACGCATGCAGCAGGTGGCCGACGCGCTTGCTGGCCAGTACACGCTGATCCAAATCGGCGCAGCGAGCGACCCGCCGATCACGGGTGCGCACGATCTTCGCGGCAGCTCACTGCGCCGTTCAGCTGCGGCGTTGAGTCAGGCGCAACTATTGATTGGGCTAGTCGGCTTTCCGATGCACCTGGCGCGGGCGGTGAATTGCCGCAGCGTGATTGTCTATGGTGGGCGCGAGAACCCGGCCCAATCGGGCTACGTGTGCAATGAACATGTGTACAACCAGGTGCCGTGTGCGCCGTGCTGGAAGCAGAACGACTGCCCTTACGACCGGCGCTGCATGCGCGAGATCAGCGTTGAGATGGTTCTCGCCGCAGTCCAGCGTGCCCTGCTGCGCGCGAGCGAACCGCTGGCGACAGCGCTTGCCACGATCTGACGAAGCGAAAAAGCTGTGATTGTCACGTTCTGCGCCTATGACGGACGCGGGCAGGTCAATGGGCCAAATATCTGGCTACGCCGGCTGCTGCCACAGCTGCGCGCGCGCGGGATCGATGCCAGGGTGCTGCTGCTGCTGACCGCGCCACCAACCGAGTGCGCGACACTGCGAGCGCTTGAGGCCGCCGGTGTGCCGTGTCGCGCTACGCCATGGCCTGATTCGACTTGGGCGCGGGTGCGCTGGCTGCTTGGCGAACTCCGCGCCACTCGCCCCGCTGTGTTTGTGCCGAATGTCATGGTTCCAGCCTACTATGCGGCGCGCTGGGCGCGGGCTGCGGGCATCGCGACCGTCGGCGTGCTGCATTCTGACGATGCCTTTCACCACGCGCTGGTCGAGCGCTTTGTCGCAGGCGCACCACGCGACCGGCTGAACGCGCTGGTGTGCGTCTCGCGCGAGCTAGAAACGCTGGCGCGAGCGGCAGGTGGTGAGGTTGGCACACAGATTACGCGCATTGCGTATGGTGTGCCAGTGCCGAACACCATGGCGAGTGCGCCAACCAGTGAGCTACGCCTGCTGTATGTTGGTCGGCTGGTCGAAGCGCAAAAGCGGGCCAGCGATGTGGCGCGGGCGCTGTGTCAGGCGGCCTGCGAGCTGCCCGGCGTGACGGC
>JACMIM010000934.1 GCA_014381165.1 Roseiflexaceae bacterium | reverse complement strand
CTTTTCCCTGCTGCCGCAGGCAGGAACCGCCAACTGCGTAAGTTCTAACATTATTGGAGTGACCATGAACGCAATAGACGTTACCGATCTGACGGTCGCCTACCATGAAAAGCCGGTGCTGTGGGATGTCGATCTCAGCGTACCACGCGGCGTGCTGATGGCGATTGTTGGCCCAAACGGCGCGGGCAAGACCACGCTGATCAAGTCGATTCTCGGGTTGATCAAGCCAGCCGCTGGGCAGGTGCTGATCGAAGGCAAGCCCTACAAGCAGCAACGCCACTTGGTCGGTTATGTCCCACAGCGCGGCTCGGTCGATTGGGACTTCCCCACCAGCGTGCTGGATGTGGTCATGATGGGCCGCTATGGCAGCCTAGGCTGGTTCCGCCGCCCCGGCGCGCGCGAGCGGGCCAGCGCACAGGCAGCACTCGAGCAGGTGGGCATGACCGAGTTCGCCGAACGCCAGATCAGCCAGCTTTCCGGCGGGCAGCAGCAGCGCGTGTTTCTGGCCCGCGCGCTGGCCCAGGACGCGCAAATCTATTTCATGGACGAGCCGTTCGTCGGCGTCGACGCCGTGACCGAAAAGGCAATTGTGACGCTGCTCCAGAATCTGCGCGCCGCTGGCAAGACCGTGCTGGTCGTCCACCACGATCTCCAAACCGTGCCCGAGTACTTCGACTGGGTGACGCTGATGAACGTGCGCCGGATCGCCAGCGGCCCGGTCGCCGATGTGTTCACCGAGCACAACCTGCGCCTAGCTTACGGCGGGAGGATCGCTATTCTAGGCCGCGCCGAGCACAGCGAGGGCGGCTACGCAGCCGCGCCCGGGCCAATGGTGCAGGCGGCACCGGAGAAATAAGCCATGAACGTATTTGAGTTCATTTCCGGTTTCTTCTTCGATTACACACTGCGCACGGTGGCGCTTGGCTCGGCGGTGCTAGGCATTGTCAGCGGGGCCTTGGGCTGCTACGCAGTGCTGCGCCGCCAAAGCCTGCTTGGCGATGCGATCTCGCACGCAGCACTACCAGGCGTGGCGCTGGCCTTTCTGATCACCCAGAGCAAGGCCCCGCTTGTGCTGATGCTGGGCGCAGGCCTGGCCGGCTGGCTGGGCACCTTGCTGGTGCTCAGAATTACCAGCAGCACCCGCATCAAGTCCGACAGCGCGCTAGGTATTGTGCTTTCGGTCTTCTTTGGCTTTGGCCTGGTGCTGCTGACCTACATTCAGCATCATGTGCCCAACGCGGCCCAGGCTGGCTTGGACAAGTTCTTGTTTGGTCAGGCGGCCACACTGCTGGCCAGCGATGTAGTGACCATGAGTGTGGTCGGCCTGGTTGCGCTTGGCACCATGGCGCTCTTCTGGAAAGAGTTCAAGCTGGCCAGCTTCGATCCTGAGTTTGGCGCAGCAGTGGGCTTTCCAATCAGGCTGCTCGACGTGCTGCTGACCACGCTGCTGGTGGTTGCGATCGTGATCGGCCTACAGACCGTCGGCGTGGTGCTGATGAGCGCGATGGTGGTAGCCCCGGCGGCGGCGGCCCGCCAATGGACGGATCGGCTGGGCTGGATGGTGGCGATCTCGGCACTGTTCGGCGCGCTGGCCGGCGTGGCCGGCACCGCGATCAGCAGCGTGGTGCCCCAGCTGCCCACTGGCCCGACAATTGTGCTGTGTATCAGCGCAATCGTCGTCATCTCGCTGCTGTTCGCGCCCGCGCGGGGCCTAGTCTGGGCGCAACTGCGCCGCCGTCCGATCGCGGCAGCCGCTCTTTAACCACAAAGATCATGAAGCTCGCGAAGAACACGAAGAGCAGAAAGAATAGTTTTCCGGCCTTCATGTTCTTCGTGTTCTTCGTGGTAAAAAGTTGCAGGATATGTTTATGTCACAGCCACAAATCGAGATTCAACTGATCGCCATGGTGGTCGCGGCGGCCTGCGCGCTACCAGGTGTGTTTCTGGTGCTGCGCCGCGTCGCGCTTATGAGCGATGCGATCAGCCACGCTATTCTGCTTGGCATCGTGCTGGCGTTCTTCGCCACCAAGAGCCTAAACTCGCCGCTGCTGATCGTGGCAGCAGCCCTCACTGGCGTCGTCACCGTGGCGCTGGTCGAGCTGTTGGAGCGCACCAAGCTCGTGCGCGAGGATGCGGCGATCGGCCTGGTGTTTCCATTGCTGTTCAGCTTAGGCGTGATTCTGATCTCGCGCTACGCCAGCGATGTGCATCTCGATACCGATGCTGTGCTGCTTGGCGAACTCGCCTTCGCGCCATTCAACCGCTTTGAGCTATTCGGCTACGATTTTGGCCCGCAGGCGCTGGTGGTGATGTTGGCAATTCTGGGGTTGAGCGTGCTGTTCATTGGTGCGCTGTACAAGGAGTTGAAGCTCTCGACATTCGACGCCGGGCTGGCGGCCTCGTTGGGCTTCGCGCCCGCGCTGCTGCACTACGGCCTGATGTCGCTGGTTTCGATCACGGCTGTCGGCGCGTTCGACGCGGTCGGCTCGGTGCTGGTAGTGGCACTGATGATCACGCCTGCCGCCACCGCCTACCTGCTGACCGACCGGCTGCCGGTGATGCTTGGCCTGTCGGTACTCTTCGGGGTGGCCAGTGCGCTGAGTGGATACTGGGTCGCCCACGCGCTTGATATCTCGATCGCCGGCACCATGGCGACAATGACCGGCGTGTTCTTTTTGCTCACGCTGCTCTTCGCGCCAGATCGCGGGCTAGTTGCCGCCGCATTGCGGCGCGTGCGCCAGCGCAGCGAGTTTGCCCAGGCCATGCTGGCCATCCACCTGCTCAACCACGAGGGCACGCCCGAGGCCGACGAAGAGCGGCGCGTTGCACACCTTCAGGCGCACATGCGCTGGCAGCCAAAGTTCGCCGAGCAGATTGTGCAGCAGGCCCAGCAACGCGGCCTGGTGCGCCGCGAGGCCGAGCATCTCGCGCTAACCGACGCTGGGAGAACACTGGCACAGCAGGCCCTGGTGAGCTAGAAGCCTCGTCCAACATCGCACGCGCCGACCTGTCATACCAACCCGCGTTCCAGTAGCGAGCGTTGCAGGAAGCTGAAGATCGTTTCAGCCCGCAGAGGCGGGCTTCGTCCACCCAGCCAGCGGCTTCAGCCGCACGGCGCTAGGGTCACAAAACGAGACTCTATGCGAGAACGCGGATTGGTATCACACGTCTTGCGGTGAATACGTACACACCACCAGCCTACACGGCCGGCACTACAAAGCTAAACGTGCTGCCTTCATCGATAAAGCTGCGCAGCCAGATCTGCCCGCCGAACAGCTTGACCAGCGGGCGCACCAGCGAAAGGCCAAGGCCGGTGCCGCCAGCCTCGATCTTGAGCTGGTTCTCGGTGCGGTAGAAACGCTCGAACACCAGCTCCTGCTCCTCGACAGCGATGCCCAGGCCAGTATCGGAGACATCGATCTGCACATAGCGCCCCGGCAGGATCTGTTCGGCGACTGCGGGCGGCAGCGTTGCGCGGTCGAGTTCACTGGCGACAAATGTGATCTTGCCGCCGACAGGTGTGTACTTGATCGCGTTGTTCAACAAATGCCCAAGAATCTGATCAAAGCGCTTTGCATCTACACGCACCAACGGCAGGCCAGGCGGGATGGTGATGTGCAGTTCGTGCTGGCGCGCGTCGATCTGCGGGCGAACATCCACGATCACATTGCCAAGCGCCTCGGCCATATGCACCGGGCGAATTTCTAGCTCGACACTGCCCGCCTCGATTTTTGTTATGTCGAGCAAATCGTTAATAATCGAAATCATGCGCTCGGCATTAGTTTGAATCGTGCTGAGAAATTCTTTTTGCTGGGCGTTGATCGGGCCGAGGCTACCCATCGCCAGCAGTTGGGTGAAGCCCTTGATCGAGGTCATTGGCGTGCGCAGCTCGTGTGAGACTGTGCCAATGAATTCGTCCTTCAACCGTTCGGATTCGACTTCGCGCGTGATATCGCGGAACACCGCCAATGCACCGATCGTTTGCCCACGTTCAGTCACCACTGGGTCGAGCGTGACACGGATCGTATAGCGCCCGCGCTGAAACTTGGTAGCATAGCTTTGCAGCGTGCTCCTGCCTTCCAATGCGGCCTCGATCGGCAGCTCTTTGGCGCGCTGCATGAGCAGTTTGCGCAGCAGATCGGGCAGCGGCATCAGCAGGAGGTCCTCAAGCGGAATGCCCAGCACCCGCTCGGCGGCAGGATTTGCCGTTATCACGCCGCCATACTCATTGCAGACAATTACGCCATCGGAAAGACTTTGCAGGATGGCGCTGCTTTGGGTTGTGGCGCTGCGCTCTTTCTGCACCATATCACCGCGCCGCACCGATTCCCGCGAGATTTCATCATACAGCCGGGCGTTGTTAATGCCCAGCGCGATCGTTTCTGCCGAGGCACCAAGCAGCCGCATGTGGTCTTCATTGAAGTAGCCGACTTGGTCGTGCGAAAGCGACATCACGCCGGTGACTTCGCCCTGGACGACTAGCGGCACCAGCGCCATGGCTCCAACGCGCTTGCGCCCCAATTCATTTTCCGGCAGTTCAACCCAACGCTCGTCCTGGCTGACATCAGGAACAAGCGCGGGCTTGCGATGTTGCGCGACCCAGCCAGCAATCCCGTGGCCGACCGGAAAGCGCGTGTAGCCGACTTGATCGCGGGAACGCCCAAGCACCGCGCGGTCGACCAAGTGGTAGGTGTCTTCCTCGATCAGCATGATCGAGCCGCGTTCCACGCCAATCAGGTTGGCAAAAACCTGGAGGCTGCTGGCCAGCAATAAATCCAGATCGAGCGTACTATTGATCTCTAGAGCAATCTGATTCAGCGTGCTGAGCATGTCGCGCTCGATCTGTAGCTCGTGCGTGCGCTCAGCGATCCGCTGTTCAAGCGCCGCGTTGAAGCCGCGCACCTCGGCATACAGGCGCGCATTCTCGATCGCAATTGCCAACTGACTGGCGACCGAGCTGACGAAGTCTTGCTGTGAGGGGCCGAGCTTGGTTTCAGGATCGGCATCTTGCACGGCAATCAGGCCAAGCGTCAGATCCTGCGCGAGCAGCGGCATGACCAAGGCGGCGCAGTCGGCAAGCCGCCACGGGCTGGCATCCCCAGCTTGGCTGCTAGGGGAGAACAGCGGCGCACGCTGTGTAACCGCCTGAGCAATCACACTATCGTGCTGCTGGTCGGTCAGCCGCAGGCCGCACTGATCGCGCTCGCCCCAGCTTTGCGCAACGGCGAGCGCGCCCTGATCATCGGCCAG
>JACMIM010000933.1 GCA_014381165.1 Roseiflexaceae bacterium | reverse complement strand
TTCTAGCCGCCAATCTCGCTCGTTAGCGCGCCGATCCGCTCGATAATCCGCGTGGTCGAACGGTCGGGCAGGAATGGCAGCAGGTGAATTTCGCCGCCCATAGATTCGACGATCGCGGCCTCGGGCAGCTGCTGGCGCGTGTAGTCGCCGCCCTTCACAAATACATCGGGGCGAACCGTTTTGATCAGCTCGATTGGTGTGTCTTCGTCAAAGCCAATCAGGTGATCGATGCAACTCAACGCGGCGAGCACATGCAGCCGGTCTTCCAGCGCATTGATCGGGCGAGTCGGCCCCTTCAAGCGGCGAATGCTGCTGTCGGCATTGACGCCGACGATCAGCACATCGCCCAGCGCTTTAGCCTGGCTGAGGTAGGTCACATGGCCGCGGTGCAGAATGTCGAAACAGCCGTTGGTGAAGACCACGCGCCGCTGCTGGTGCTTGTAGCTCTCGACCAGCGCGGCAAGCTGCGCGCGGTCGTCAAGCAGCTTTTCGCCAACTGCAAGCGCAGCACGCAGATCGGCCAGCGTGCATGCGGCGGTACCCTCGTGGCCAACCACAACCTCGGCGGCGGCGGCGGCGATCTCGGCGGCGGCGGTAGTTTCCGCGCCGGCCGCTAGCGCGAGGGTCAGCGCGCTAATGTAGGTGTCGCCAGCGCCGACCGCGCGGGCGTGCGCCGTTGGGCGGGCGTAGGTGCGATACGGCGTGCTGCCGCGCTCAAGGATCAGCGCACCATCGACATCTAGCGTTACAGCGGCGATCTGCGCCCCAGTTATGTCGAGTACTGCCGCTGCGTGCGCGCCAATCGCGGCGACTCGGCCCGTGGCGAGGTCGAGATCATAGCCGCCCAGCAGCCGTGCCACCTCACCATAATTTGGCTTCACCGCAGTCGCGCCAGCCTCGCGGTAGGCCGGCAGCCGCTTGGAATCGACCACCAGCGTGCGTGGGCTGCGAGCTTGCAGATCGCCCAGCGCCCGGATCATCTGGCCAGTCATCACACCATAGCCATAGTCCGAGACCACCACGGCGTCGAAGCCAGCGTACAGCGCGATCAGCCGCCCGATCAGCGTGTGTTCGCTGGCTTCGTCCACGGGGCTGGTGCTGCCCGAATCGTAGCGCACCAGCGGCTGGGTTCCGGCGATCACGCGCGTCTTGGTCAGCGTCTGGCGGTTCGGTACCGTGATCACATCTGCCAGATCGACGCCAGCCTCGGTCAGGCAGCCAAGCAGCGCCTGGCCCTCCTGATCCTCGCCGACCACAGCCAGCAGGGCCACGCTGGCCCCCAGGTGGCGCAAATTAAGTGCGGTGTTAGCCGCGCCGCCGGGGGCATGCTCGCGCTCGTGCAGCACCACGATCGGCACGGGAGCCTCGCGGCAGATGCGCTCGGCCTCGCCGCGCAGGTATACGTCCAGCATGGCATCGCCGATCACCAGCACGCGCAGCTGGGCGAACGTATCGAGCAGGTGTATCAGATGGGAATCCATTGTTTTCCTTTGAAAGAAGCATCAACCAATAGCCCGCCGGATGATGGACTTCAATGAGTAAACTGGGTATTTGCACCATCCCACGCCGGGCGGCTGAAGCCGCTGGCTGGGGTGACGAAGCCCGCCTGCGCGGGCTACCCGATGCATGGGGTAAAGTTCATCAGCGCCGGGGGTGCTCGATCCCTGACCCCTGAATCACGGCCAGCTCGATTCAGTCATTGGGGTGACCATCAGCTCCTGCACAACCGAGTTGCCAGGCATCGAGACGGCGAAGATAATGCTGGCGGCGACATTGGCCGGGTCCTGTAGGTTCTCCTGTGGTGGCATGGGAATGCCCTGATCGGCAAAGCGATCGAAGAAATGCGTGCGCATGCCGCCGGGGATGATTGTGGTCACACGGATGTTGTCGGCGCGGCCCTCCACACCGATCGCGCGACCGAGGCCGATCACGCCCCACTTCGAGGCATGGTAGGCCGAGGTGTTAGCCCAGGCGCGCACGCCCGCCGTGGAGGCGATATTGACAATATGGCCACCGCCAACCTGGCGCATCAATGGCATGACTGCCTTGGCCATGACGAACGGGCCGCGCAGGTTGATACTGAGCACCTGATCCCACTGCGCCACGGTCATATCCTCGACCGACAGCGTATGGTCGATCGCGGCGTTGTTGACCGCGAAATCGACCCTGCCAAGCTGGCTGGCAGCCTGCTCGACCGCGCCGAAGATGCTGCTAGCGTCGCCAACATCGCAGCGCAGCGCCAGCGCACGCACGCCCTCGCGCTCAAGTTCGCCGGCCACGCGCGCCGCCGCCTCTTGGCGTATATCCAGGCAGGCCACCGCGCAGCCAGCCCGCGCAAACGCACGCGCCGTGGCCTCGCCCAAACCGCTGCCCGCTCCCGTTATCAGCGCGACTTTGCCGCGCAATGGTTGTTCGCTCATGCTGTGTGTTCCTTTGGTGGTTGTCGGTTTTCTTCCTCGGGCGTCGCCTGGGCGAAGCATTTGCGGCTGGCGAGAAGCTCAAGCTGATCTATAGCACCGTGCAGGCGATCGCGCCTGAGCGATCTATGGCGGCAAATGCTTCGGCCCTACACGGTACGATACGCCACGACGCGGTGGCGGCACATGCTTCGGCCCTAC
>JACMIM010000932.1 GCA_014381165.1 Roseiflexaceae bacterium | reverse complement strand
TATGTAGTCATATTCTGTGCGCTCATATATCCGTTTGCTGCGCATTGGGCATGGAATTCAATCGGATGGCTGGGTAAGCTTGGCTTTAATGATTTCGCCGGTTCCTCTGCTGTACATGCTCTGGGTGGTTTTGCCGGACTTGCCGGCGCAATGGTGCTTGGCCCCAGGATTGGGAAATACAATAAAGACGGATCTATCAACCCGATTGCCGGACATAACCTGACTTTATCAGCTGTAGGAGCTTTTATTCTCTGGTTCGGATGGTTTGGCTTTAACCCCGGATCGACACTGGCCGCAGTAGGCCATTTCACTCATACGCAACTGGCCGCAATACGGTACCATGCGTATAGGCAACGAGTGATTGCATAGGCAATCTGTTCAGCCCTGGAAAGAGACGACATGACCCAACAACTTGATATTCCTGTCACCGGTATGACCTGCGCCTCGTGCGTGCGCCGCATCGAAAAAGCGCTCGACAAGGTCGGCGGTGTTCACGCGGCTAGCGTGAACCTAGCCACTGAAAAGGCGCGCGTGATCTACGATCCTGCGTCCGCAACGCCAACACAGCTCAAGGCGGCGATCGAGCGGGCTGGCTACGGCGTGCGCGCTATGCCTGCCACGCCAACAGCGCCGGTTGCGCCCGCAGCTGTTGCGCCGCCGGGCGAACTCACGCTGCCAATCACTGGTATGACCTGCGCCTCGTGCGTGAACCGCGTCGAGAAGGCGCTAAACAAGGTTGGCGGCGTTAACGCAGCCAGTGTTAACCTGGCCACCGAAAAAGCAACTGTGCGCTTCGACCCAGCCGTGGCCAACCTCAGCCAGCTCACGGCGGCCGTCGAAAAGGCTGGGTATGCTGTTGGCAGCCTGCCTGTTGCAGCCACAGCAACCGACGCGCCGGTCGCAGACGCGGTTGACGAGCGCGACCGCGAGCGCCAGCACGAGATCGACAGCCTGCGCACCAAATCGCTGACCAGCCTGGCGATCGGCCTGCTGATGATGGCGCTGATGTACATTCCGCTTGGCATCGACATGCTGCTGATCGCGCCGGTTCTGCTGATTGCGGCGAGCGTGGTGCAATTCTGGGCTGGCGCAACCTTCTACCGGGCGGCCTGGGCGGCGGCCAAGCACGGCGGCACCAACATGAACACGCTGGTGGCGATCGGCACCAGTGTTGCCTACGCCTACAGCGCCTTCGTCACGCTCTGGCCGAGCCTTGCGGCGCAGTGGGGCTTTCCGTTCCATCTGTACTATGAAACCGCCGTGATTGTGATCGCGCTGATTCTAATGGGCCGCTGGCTGGAGGCGCGAGCCAAAAAGCAGACCGGCGCGGCGATCAAGGCGCTCATGGGCTTGCAGGCCAAAACCGCGCGTGTCATCCGCAACGGCCTCGAACAGGATGTGCCGATCGCCAGCGTGCAGGCGGGCGATCTTGTGCGCGTGCGCCCCGGCGAAAAGGTGCCGGTCGATGGCATTGTGACCGAAGGCCGCTCGGCGCTGGACGAAAGCATGCTAACCGGCGAAAGCCTGCCAGTCGAAAAAACAGCTGGCGATCAGGTGATTGGCGCGACCCTGAATAAGACCGGCAGCTTTGTGTTCCGCGCCACCAAGGTGGGCCGCGATACCGCGCTGGCCCAGATCGTTCGCTTGGTCGAGGACGCCCAGGGGTCGAAGGCTCCCATGCAGCGCATGGCCGATACCATCTCGGGCTATTTCGTGCCGGTGGTGCTCGGGCTAGCCGTGCTGAACTTCGCCATCTGGCTGCTATTTGGCCCGTCGCTGATCTTTGCACTTACGACCACGATTGCGGTCTTGATTATCGCCTGCCCCTGTGCGCTTGGCCTTGCGACGCCAACCGCGATTATGGTTGGGACTGGCAAGGCCGCCGAGAACGGCGTGCTGATTCGCGGCGGCGAGGCGCTGGAGCAGGCGCGGCGGATTACCGCGATTGTGCTAGATAAGACTGGCACGCTGACGCGCGGCAAGCCCGCCGTGACACAGATTATCGCCGAGGGCGAACTGAGCGAAGACGAACTGTTGCGGCTGGCGGCGGCGGCGGAAATCGGCTCCGAGCACCCGTTGGGCGAAGCGATTATCGCTCAGGCGAAGCAGCAGGGCTTGGATCTGCCGATCGCCCGCGAATTCGCCTCGATCACGGGCAAGGGGATTACGGCCAGCGTCGCCGGGCGGCGGCTGGCACTCGGCAACCGCGCGCTCATGCAACAGCTGAATGTCGAACTGAATGGCCTGGGCGAGCGTGCCGACATGCTCGCGCGCGACGGTGCAACGCCGATGTTCGTCGCCGCCGATGGGCAGGCAGCCGGCATCATCGCCGTGGCCGACACGCTCAAGCCGGAATCGCGTGAGGCGGTGGCGCAGCTCAAGGCGCTGGGCTTGGACGTGTGGATGCTGACCGGCGATACCCGCGCCACTGCCGAGGCGATCGCCCGCGAGGCCGGCATCGACCGCGTGATCGCCGAGGTGCTGCCGGAGCAGAAGGCCGCGCAGGTCAAAGCGCTTCAGGCCCAAGGCAACGTTGTCGCGATGGTGGGCGACGGCATCAACGATGCGCCCGCGCTGGCGCAGGCAGATCTGGGCATCGCGATTGGCACGGGGACGGATGTGGCCATGGCTGCGTCCGACATTACGCTGATCGGCGGCGACCTACGAAACATTGTGACGGCGATCGCGCTTTCCCGTAAGACCGTAAGTGCGATCAAGCAAGGCCTGTTCTGGGCCTTTGCCTACAACATCCTGCTCATTCCGGTCGCAATGGGGGCGCTGTACCCGTTGTTCGGGGTGCTGCTCGACCCAGTGCTTGCCGCCGCTGCCATGGCTATGTCGAGTGTGAGTGTTGTGACCAATGCACTGCGGCTGCGCGGCTTCACGCGGCCCGCGAGCGCTGCGGCGATTTTGCACCCATCGATCGGCGAGCGAGTGCGCGAATATGCATATCTGGGCGGTATCGCCCTGATCGCGCTGATGGTGGGAGCGGGCGCGCTCTACTTTGCACAGCCCAGCATGAGCGACACGCCAATGCAGCCTGGCATGGAGATGCCACGCGAGAGCCAACGTACACCATAAGTGGAAAATCTATCTTTTTTGTTTCGTTTTTTGGTGCAAAGCATCAAAAAACGAAACAATTATGAGGTGTTTCCTTGCCCGCCGCAGGCGAAATGAAAGCTCTTGGGCAACTGGGTAAGTCCCCACTTTATTCGCCCGGGTACTGCTCGGCGGCTTGCTTGATCGCGACAGCAAAGGTTGGGTAGGGCAAAATAGTTTGTGCAAGCTGCTCGACAGTCAGTTCAGCGCGCATTGCCAATACCACCGGCGCAATGATGTCTCCAGCGCGCTCGCCAAGCACATGCCCGCCAAGTAGCTTGCCTTGTGCGCCGACCAGCAGCTTGACCTGGCCGTGGGTGCTGCCGGTGGCGATTGCACGGTCGTTCTCGGCAAACGGTGCGCGCACGACTGTGTAGGCGGTGCCAGCTTCGGCAAGTTCCTGCTCGGTCTGCCCGACATGGGCAAGCTCGGGGCTGGTGTACACCACCCACGGAATAACTCGGTCGTCGAACGGCTGCGGCTGCTCGCTAAATGCATTCTGTACGGCAAGTGTCGCCTGCGCCTCGGCAACGTGGGTAAATTGGTAGCGCGTTGCAATGTCGCCAACTGCCCAGATGTGCGGCACACTGGTGCGCAGCGTCGCATCGACGACAACGCCGCGCTTATGCGTTTCGACCCCAGCCCGTTCGAGCTGCAAGCCCTCGAATGCTGGCTTGCGCCCTGCGGCAACCATTATTTCATCGACCACCACCTGCTCCTCAGCGCCCTCGCCGCGTTGGAACACCAGCATTTTCCCAGCGGCGGTACGTTCCACCCGCTGAAGTTCGACGCCGGTTTCCAGCCGAATACCTTCGTCGTTCAGCAGGCCACACAGCGCATCGGCCAATTCGCGGTCTTCGCCATCGAGCAACACTGGCGCGCGTTCCAGCACTGTCACCTGCACACCAAAGCGGGCAAACATTTGTGCGAACTCGATGCCGATAGGCCCAGAGCCGATAATCGCCAGCCGCTTTGGCAAGCTGGCCAGGCCGACTGCTTCGACATTGGTGATATAGCCAACATCGGCAAGGCCCGCGATCGGTGGGACATCGGCTTGTGTGCCCGGTGCCAAGATGATCTGTTTGGCGCTAATGGTGCGGCCGCCAACGGAAAGATCGTGCGCGCTGGTAAAGGCCGCCTGCCCAAAGATTACATCAATGCCCTGCTGCTCCAGGTTGCGGCGGGCGTCATCCTGGCTGCCGCCCTGCATCTGTTCGAGCACCTGGCGAACCCAGCGCTGCACGTCTGCCCAATCGGCCTCGGCATGTGCGATCCGCAGCCCAAAGCGCTGGGCGCGCTGGGCCTCGTGCAGCAGATGTGCGCTATGCAACAGCGTTTTGGTCGGGTCGCAGCCGTAGTTGTGGCAGGTGCCGCCCAAACGGTCACGCTCGACCAGCGCAATCGAGACCCCGCGCGCGGCGGCGGCGTTGGCGGCGCTTTGCCCAGCAGGCCCCGCTCCGATGATTACAAGATCATATACTGCCATGGCGTTCCCTTTCGTGTGCAAGACGCAGCTGTTTCTACCGTGATGGATGCAAACATCGCACCACCAGTAAAGACATTTCTGTTGCTCAACAAGCGCGTAAGCTACAATCACTGCTCCACGCATCGATGAGCGTCCACCTGATTTTCAGGATAAGCTGCGCTGCTGCGTGCGAGCGGCGATGACCATGCTCAAACTGCCGAGGAATGTGAGCAAGGCCAGTACAGCGATCATGCCCTGGTAGCCACCCAGCGCCACCGCCAGCGTGCCTGCGCCAACCGGTGCGAGTGTACGAGCACCGCTGAGCAACAAGTTCTGCGCACCATTGATACTGCCGTAGTGGACTGAACCGTACTGATCGGCCATCAAGGCGGCGCGCATAATCGTCAATGTTCCCGCGCCTGCCCCAAACAGCGCAACATAGATCAACGCGCCAACCGTCGTCGGCAGGAGCAGCAGCACGAGCAAGCCGACGCTTTGCATCCCAATCAATCCAGCGGTCAGCCACGCCCGCGAATAACGGTCGCCAAGCGGGCCAATCAATAGCCGTCCGGCGAGCGACATCTAGCCAAATAACCCAGCGACCGCCGCCGCAAAATCAGCTCCGTGGCCCTGCTCGATCAGGTGCAGGATGAGATGCAATGTCATCGCAACCGTCGCGATGTTGCTGGCAGCCACCGCAAAACTCAACCACCAGAACTGTGGATCGCGGAGGGCATGACGCACGGTGAAACTCGTTTCCTCAGGTGGTGTGTCACGCGCTAGTACCGCTGCGGCTGAACCACCATCGGGCCGTAACCCCAAATCCTCAGGACAACGACGCAACAGCAGGGCGTGAATGGGGATGGTCACGACGGCCAGCAGCAGCGCAAGCACGACGAGCGCGTGACGCCAGCCAAGCCAAGCAACCAGCTGTTGACTCAGCGGAATAAAGATCAAGCTGGCCCAGGCACCGAAAAACGTCAGCAGCGTGAGCGCCCGCCCCCGCTGCTCGCGAAACCAGATGGCGACGATCACAAAAGCTGGTTCGTACAGCACCGCAGCGCTGGCCAGCCCAATGCCGATCATAATCAGGTAGAACACCACGAGGTTGGTCACCTGCGACCACAGCAGCAGCAGCAGCGCCGCAAGCACCGACCCAGTTGTCATAAGTGCGCGTGGACCGTGGCGATCGAGCCAGCGCCCGACCGGCACCGCAGCGAGGCCGGACGACAGAATCATTACGGAATAGGCTCCACTGAGCGCCAGCGACGACCAGCCAAATTCACGCTGCATCGGCACGAGAAACACACTGTAGGCATAGTACAGAATGCCCCACGACACCACTTCCGTGACTGAAACCGCACTGAGCATCACCCAACCATAGTACCAGCGGCCGCTGAAGGGCAGGCGGCCCACGCGCAGCGGCTGCTCCGTGACCTGACGGCGCGTTGCTAGCGTCGGCACACTGTCAGTCGGCTTAGGCTTCACAGCCACAGCTTGCGCTCGTCAACAGCTCAGTTGTGCCACAACAGTCGTTCTTTTCTGCGGGTGCGCAGCAGTTCGCCTGCGCGGCTGGCGTGCAGCAGGCCCCATTTGCGGCTGGGCGCGCTGGCGTGAGCGAAATGAGCAGTGGCGCGGTGCGAGCCAGCGTGGGCGCGGGCGTTCCACAACACGAGGCGGCATCCAGCGCGGCACCACCTGCGGCGATCGGGCCAGAACATACTCCCGTTTCGGGCAGTTCCAGCTCAACCCGCCGTGCGGCTTCCCAATCGCCGGCAAGCGCGGCAACCACCGAGCGTGCCTGCTCGTAGCCGGTTAGCAGCAGAAAGGTTGGCGCACGCCCATAGCTCTTCATGCCAATCATGTAGAAATTGGGTTCGGGGTGCGCGAGTTCGTCCGCGCCGTGCGGGCGCACGGTGCCGCAACTATGCAGGTTCGGGTCGATCAACGGTGCCAGCGCCGTCGGTGCCTCGATCGCTGCATCCAGCCCAAGCCGCAGTTCGCCAAGCATCGATAGATTTGGGCGCATGCCCGTCGCAACAATGATCTCGTCCACTGGTTCCAAGGCCTGCGCGCCAGCGAAGATCACCAGGCCGTCGGCGGTTCCGGCCACACGATCTGTCTGCCAGCCGGTTACAAGCCGAATTGTCCCCCGCTCGACCAGCGCGCGCATGCGCTGCCCCAGCGCGCCGCGTGCTGCAAGGCCATCAGCCGCGCCGCCGCCATAGGCTGTGCCCAGCTCGCCACGGCGCACGACCCAAGTGATCGCGGTGCCGTCCTCCTGGGCGGCAAGCGCGGCGAGATCGAGAACCGCATTGAATGCGGAGTGTCCGCTGCCGGCCACCAGCACGCGCTTGCCCGCATAGCGCGTGCGGGCGGTGCCAAGCACATCGGGAATGCCATACACGATCTGGGCCTGGTGCGCGCGCTCACCGCGTGCTGGCACGCCATTCGCACCAAGCGGACTGGGTGTGTCGTAGGTGCCAGATGCATCAATGACTGCCCCGGCGTACACGATAGCTTCGTCTCCAGCAGGACTGCGCACGGAAAGGGCAAATGGCGCATCGGCGCGTCCCGCGTGCTTCAGTTTATCCATGCCAGCGCGCGTGATCGCCGTGACCTGGCTGTTCAGGCGGAGCGCTGGCGCAATCGCGGGGTGGGCCGCGAGGGGCGCGAGGTAGCGCTCCACCAGCGCATGCCCGGTTGGATAGCCCTCAGGATCAGGCTGCTGCCAGCCGGTTGGTTCGAGCAGGCGCCGCGCGGCATGGTCGATGCAGTATTGCCAGGGCGAAAAGAGTTGCACATGGCCCCAGTGGCGGACGCTGTGGCCAACCGTCGAACCAGATTCAAGCATGACAAAGGGCAGGCCGCGCTCGTGCAAGTGGGCAGCGGCGGCCAGCCCAACCGGGCCAGCGCCGATGATCGCAGTGGGCAACACGACAGGCGATCGCAACATTGGGAATCCTTCTATTGATACATATCAATATATTAGGAGTTACGCAGTTGCCCAAGCGTTTTCATTTCGCCTGCGGCGGGCAAGGAAATAACAAATAATTGTTACGCTTTTTGATGCTTTGCACCAAAAAGCGTAACAAAAAAGATAGCTTTTCCATGCTGCCGCAGGCTGAAGTCGCCAACTGCGTAAGTACTACCATTGAACGTCGTCACCAAGAATCATGTCAGTAGGTGAAGAACACTGCCGACCCGGCCCTGGAGCGCCGTCATAGCATCGTGCTTCAGAACGTAGTACGCCCATTGGCCGTGGCGCTCACAATCGACCAGGCCGGCCTCACGTAAGAGCCTGAGATGGTGCGAGACGGTGGGCTGTTTGATCGGCAGCGCAGCCTCAAGGTCGCAGACACAGATCTTGCCAGGATTCTGGGCGAGTACCGCGAGCAATTGCAGCCGCACCGGGTGCCCTAAAATCTGAAAATCCTGCGCGAGTTCCTGCGCGTGATCAGCTGACACAGGCGGCGGCAAATCGATGCAACAGCGTGAGCCAAGCGCCCGTAGTTCAGGTGATATCGTTTCTTGCATCAAACCCTCCTGCCCTGAGTATAGCGAGTATATTGATGGTTGTCAATATACTTATTATGGTTATAGAAGTTGCGAATTGCCCGAAGGTTTTCATTTCGCCTGCGGCGGGCAAGGAAATACCTCATCATTGTTCCGTTTTTGGTGCAAAGCACCAAAAACGAAACAAAAAAGATAGATATTACAAGCTGCCGCAGGCTGAAGTCGCCAACAGGGTGTGGTGTACACATTTGCGCCACCACCACGGCCATCGCATGAATCCGGCGTCTGATTTCGCCTGCTGGCTTCAAAAATTGCTATACTATAGCTCCTATTTCAATCGCCCGAGCAGCCAACAAATCTATGATCCAACATATTCCAATCGTCATCATCGGCAGCGGCTTCGGCGGTCTTGGCACGGCGATTCAGCTGAAACGCCACGGTATCGAGGATTTCGTGATCTTCGAGCGCGCTGGCGATGTAGGCGGGGTCTGGCGGGATAACCGCTACCCCGGCTGCGCGTGCGATGTGCAGTCGCACCTGTACTCGTTTTCGTTTGCGCCCAACCCCAACTGGACCAACAATTTTTCAGCGCAGCCAGAAATCTGGGCCTATCTCCAGCGCTGCGCCCGCGAGTTCGGCATCACGCCGCACCTGCGTTTCCACCACGAGGTACGCGCTGCGGGTTGGGATGCCGAGGCGCGCCGCTGGCGGATCGAAACCTCGCACGGCCTGTTCACGGCCAATGTGCTGGTCGCCGCCGCCGGCTCGCTCAGTGTCCCGGCGCTGCCACAACTTCCAGGCCTGGAGCAATTTGCAGGCGCAATGTTCCACTCGGCCCGCTGGGATACGTCGCTCGACCTGACCGGCAAGCGGGTCGCTGTGATCGGCACTGGCGCGTCGGCAATCCAGTTCGTGCCGGCCATTCAGCCGCAGGTGGCCCAGCTGCATCTATTCCAGCGCACTCCGCCGTGGGTCACGCCGCGCCCCGACCGCGCCTTTGGTTGGCGCGAGCGCCGACTGTTTGCGCGCTTTCCACTACTCCAGCGCACCATGCGCGGCTACATTTACGGCGTGCGCGAACTGTTTGGCACGGCCTTCCGCCACCCCCGCCTGATCAGGCCGCTCGAGCGAACCGCCCGCGCCCACCTGGCCTCGGCCATCAGCGATCCAACCCTGCGCGCGAAACTCACGCCAGATTACACAATCGGTTGCAAGCGCATCCTGGTTTCGAATGACTATTATCCAGCGCTGGCCCAGCCAAATGTCGAGGTAATCAGCGAGCCGATCATCGAGCTGCGCCCGAATGCGATTGTCGCTGGCGATGGCCGCGTGCGCCCAATCGACCTGCTGATCTTCGGCACAGGCTTTCGGATTACCGATTTTCCATTCATGCAGCTGGTGCGTGGCCGCGATGGGCGTACCATGTCCGAGGTCTGGGCCGGCAGCCCCAAGGCTTACCTGGGCACTACGGTCAGCGGCTTTCCGAATTTATTCATTTTACAGGGGCCAAACACCGGCCTCGGCCATACCTCGGTGGTGTATATGCTGGAAGCGCAGATGCTGCATATTGTTGCAGCCGTGCGCCACATGCGGCAGCACGGGCTTGCGGCGCTCGAGCCACGGCCCGAGGCACAAACCGCCTTTGTGCGCGATGTTGACGCCAAGATGCGCGGCACCGTCTGGGTTGCCGGTGGTTGTGACAGCTGGTATCTCGACCGCACTGGGCGCAACTCGACGCTCTGGCCCGATTTCACCTGGGAGTTTCGCCGCCGCGCTATTCGCTTCACTCCAAAGGCCTATCAAGCAATCTAACCGTCAAGATTAGGACTTCCGCAGTTGGCGACTTCAGCCTGCGTCAGCATGGAACATCTATCTTTTTTGTTTCGTTGTGTGGTGCAGCGCACCACACAACGAAACAATGATGAGGTATTTCCTTGTCCGCCGCAGGCGTTATAAAAACTTTTGGGCAACTGCGTAACCCCTAAAGATATCAGGATTGTTAGGACGGCTCCTCATACGGCCCGGCGCATCCAAGCCCAATAGC